>JAYWAI010000456.1:0-8629 GCA_043782545.1 Acidimicrobiia bacterium | reverse complement strand
GTTTGTAGGCAATAGCGAGCGGGTTGTCGCCAGTGAATGGCGGCCCACCGGTGAGCATTTCGTAGAGCACCACACCGAGTGAATACACGTCGCTGCGGGGATCCATGGGGAGGCCCTGAGCTTGCTCTGGCGAAAAATACGTAGCCGTGCCCATCACGTTGCCGGCCTGCGTGAGGTCGTTGTCAACGCCGCCATTGAAGGCGCGAGCGATACCAAAGTCGGTGACCTTCACTTGCCCGTTGGGTGACACCAAAATGTTGCCGGGCTTGATGTCACGGTGGATGACACCGGACTGGTGTGCGAATGACAGCGCTGAAGCGACGTCGATGGCGATATCGGCGGAAATGTCGGGGCGCAGCGCGCCTTCTGCTCGAAGGATGTCGGCCAGGCTGCGACCTTTGATGTACTCCATGACAATGAAGTAGGTGCCGTCTTCTTCGCCCCAGTCGTACACGCCCACGATGTTGGGGTGGCTCAGATTCGCCGCCGATTGGGCCTCGCGTCGGAACCGTTCCACAAACGAGGGGTCGGTAGAAAATTCGCGAAACAGCACCTTGAGCGCAACGGGTCGATCGAGTAATTGGTCGCGCGACAACCAGACGTCGGCCATGCCGCCGCGCCCTATTTGGCGATGAAGTTCGTATCGGCCGGAAAATACCTGCCGTTGAGTTTGGCTCTGGTCAGCCATATGGTTCTGGATCCTATTCGGTCAGGGCTTGGCAAAAGTGTCAGGCAACGCCAGCACGGCGTTGATGACCGCCTGTGCAATCGGCGCTGCGACCGTGCCACCGGTCTGTTCGGCCGCTCCTGGCTGCGCGGTCACGAGCACCGCGACGGCCACCCGAGCGTTGCCGGGAGGGCCAGCGAAACCAATCGTCCAGGCGTGCGCGCTTGGTGGCGTGGTGCCGAGTTCGGCGGTGCCCGTCTTCCCGCCGACTTCAACGCCTTCAATGGCCATGCGTACTGCGGAACCATTGGTCACGACGCCGATCATGGCGTCACGGAGCGTGCGAGCTACTGACGGGTCCACGGCCCGGCGCCATTCGTGAATATTTGCGCTGTGCAACGTGCGACCGTCGCGTCCAACCACTGATTGCACCAGGTACGGCGTCATGATCGATCCGTCGTTGGCTACCGCCGCGGCGACGAGCGCCATTTGCAGTGGCGTTGCTTGCACATCGTTTTGGCCGATGGCCGATTGGGCCAATTTTGGTGTGTCTTGGAAAAATTGGTCGGCGGTGGGGAAGATGCTGCGAGCACCGTTGGGCAAGTCAAATGGAACCACCTGATTGAACCCAAACGCTTCGGCTGTTTTGGTGAGTTGGTCCCCACCGATCTCGACGCCCATTTGTGCGAACGCGGAGTTACATGATTGCGCCAGAACGTCAAACAGGGCGCCGCCGCAGGTTTGGCCGCCGAAATTCTTGAGCGGTGTGGTGGTCAATGGCGGCGTGAAGCTGGAGGCCTGCGGGTAAATCGGCGTTTGTGGGGTGACTTTGCCTGACGATAAACCCGCGGCGGCGGTGATGACTTTGAATGTCGACCCAGGGAAGTATCGCTCCCGGAACGGCTTCGCCAAAAGTGGTTTGGCGGGCAACAAATTCAGAAAAGTTCGAACTTTTCGGACGGTCGGCAAGTCGTGTGACGCCAACAAATTTGGGTCGTAGGTGACATTTGAATACATCGCCAAAATCGCACCCGTGCGCGGGTCGATGACGACCACGCTGCCTTCTTTGTCGCCGAGTGCTTGTTGCGCGGCGAGCTGGACGTCGGCCCGAATTGTCATGGTGACATCGGCGGTGTGATCAGCGGATCCAAACACGTTGAGTGGATTCGAGAACCGTTGCGCATCGGTGCGTCCGGCTAGTAGATCGTTGTATGCGTTTTCTACGCCGTCGGTTCCATAGGACAACGAGAAGTAGCCAACGGTGTGCGCGTACAGCGAGCCGAATGGATAGGTGCGCTGAAATTTCAGCTTGTCGTCCGTGGGGATCGATTCGGCGACCACGATGTGGTCCGATGTGAATATTTTTCCGCGAGGCTGGGAAAAGTCACGAACGGTTTCTCGGTTGTTGTAGGGACTCTTGTTGTAGGCATTGGCTTTGACGACTTGGAGCCAATTGAGTTGAGCGAATAAGGCTCCGTACAAAACGATCAGCGCAATTCCGAAACGGCGAATGCGTTTGTTCATGCCTGAACTCCGGTTGGAAGCTCGGCATATTCCGGCTCAGTGGAATCGGCGGTTGTTCCTAACCGCTGTCGAATTTCGCGCTGGGCTTGTTCATCGCTAATTCGAAGCAGCAACGCCAGCACGATGTAGTTCGCGATCAGTGAACTGCCACCGAATGACAAGAACGGCAACGTCAATCCAGTGAGCGGTACTAGTCGCACAACACCGCCGATGATGACAAAGGATTGCACCCCCAAAATGGTGGTGAGCCCGACCGCTAGCAGCTTGTCGAATTGGCGTTCTGACCGCACTGCTATGCGCAGACCAACACCGATCATCAAAACATAGGCAGCCAGAATTGCTGTGGCTCCCACGAGGCCCAGTTCTTCGCCAATTACTGCAAAAATGAAATCTGTCGACGCCTCGGGTATGCGGCCAGGATCCCCACGCCCGGGGCCGACGCCCAAAATGCCGCCCCAGGCAAACGCGAACGATGCTTGCACGATTTGGAGACTGGCACCGGTTGGGTCGTGCCACGGATGGAGCCAAATGGTGACTCGCCGTTGTACATGAGCGAAATGCCGCCATGCCACGTATGCCGCGCCGGCAAACATGAAGAACCCGCTCACGAGGTACAGCGGACGTTCGGTAGCCAACCACAACATCACCAAAAACAGCGTGAAAAGCATGAGCGACGATCCGAGATCTTTCTCGGCCGTCATTACCAGAATCGATCCGCCCCAGGCCAGCACTACCGGGCCTAAATGTCGAGGATCTGGCAGATGAATGGGGCCGATTCGCCACGTCGCCGAGGCCAAGAGTTCGCGTTTGTTGATGAGGTATCCCGCGAAAAACGCTGCGAAACATACCTTGGAAAATTCGCCCGGTTGGAAACTCAATCCGCCCAAATGCACCCAGAGCCGAGAACCGTTCACGGTGCGACCAATGACCGGCGCCAGTGGCAGCACCAGCGCTCCGACGCCAGCTAGCGCCAGCGTCCATTGGTAGCGTTCCAAATCGCGGACCCGACGAATGACGACCAACGTGATAACTAGTGCCGCGATCCCCACCAGCGTCCACGTTGATTGTGAGGCGGCTTGGCGACGATTCAGACGAGCGATAAACACGTACCCAATGCCGTTGAGGAGTGCGGCCAACGGGAACAGCACTGGGTCAGCGTTGGGAGCCAAAATGCGGATGCCGACGTGGCCAGCTACCAGCAAACCCAGCACGGTTGCTGTAAACGGGATGACATTGACTGGTATCGACGATGTGCGCCCGAGACTGGCCAACACGTACGCCCCGCCGACGATGACCACCGCGATGATGATGAGGCTCAGCTCTGTTCGCCGCGGTCGCGCTGGCTTCATGGGCACGGTTTCGACGTCGTCGTATTTGGGTCGACAGCCGTGGTGATTGGCGTGCCATCAATACCGGTAATGGGGGGCACATTGGTGGTTGTCGTGGTGGTGGTTGCGATGGTGTTGGGGTCCACGATCGAGCCCGGTACCGGGCACCCTGGCTTGGTCGTTGTCGTCGTCGATGTGGAAGTTTCGATCGGAGCCAACGTGGTGGATGCTGTAGGAGTTGTTTGCGCTTTGGTCTGTTCGGCAATGCCCGTTTTGACCGACGTCAAGAACGTGTGGACGGCATCGAGGCCAGGCTCTTCAACCACCGCGGCAAGCTGGTCGGCGAACGCTTTGGGCAACGACGTGATGGCGATATCGCTGATCTCGACGACTCGGGATTTGAACCACAGCAATCCCGATGGATCACCGCGGTACACCGTGATCCGTCCGGCGACAACTTTGATGTAGTACGTCCGGTGAAAGTTCCACGCCAGCGTGCCCACGGCTGCGACCCCAATGGCCACAACGACCAACAAGGTGAGCGGGATACGCCACCCGACTCGGATCTTTCGGGTTTTGGGCACCCCTATCGTGTTTGGACCTTGCAGCCGAGTTGTTGTTGGGGAGCCGGTTGAACGGCGCCGCCGGGTGGCAGCAGTGACTTCAGCGTCGATGGGCACCATGAGACCAGGTATCCCTGGAGTGGGCAGAGTGAGCGGAGCGTGGGGGTCGATGACGTCGACTACGACACACGTGATGTTGTCGCGACCGCCGTTTTCTATGGCCAAATTCACGAGTTCCTCGGCGGCCTGTTGGGGGTCAACAAAGCGGGCCATGAGCGATTGGATTGCTTCGAACTCGACTTCGGTGGGCAAGCCGTCGCTGCACAGCAGGAACCTGTCGCCGACTTCTACCACGACCTCCCAGGCGTCGACCTCAATCGCCGATTCGACGCCAATGGCGCGAGTCAACACGTTGCGCCGTGGGTGTGCTCGTGCCTCGGTCGAGGTGAGTCGGCCATCGCGCACCAACGTTTCGACCAGGCTGTGGTCTTCAGTGAGTTGCTGCAACACACTGTTGCGCTCCATATAGACGCGCGAGTCGCCGATGTTGACAAGCCCGATTCGGTCGGCCAACGCTGCGCCGTCAGGAGGTGCGGCGTGATTTTCCGGTGTGTCAGAGCCGCTTGTCGTGATGCCGGCGTCGTCGGTTTGATCTTCGACGGCAACGTCTTGGATCGATGGACGAACTACGGCAATTGCGCAGAGGGTCGTGCCCATGCCGCGCAGTTTGGGCTGTTCGATTGAGCGTGTTGACACGACCACGTTTGCTTGGGTGGCGAGGTCGACCAGCGTGTCGAGGTCGGGTACAGAGTTGGCGTGGCCCAACAAATCAACGGTGAGCTGGGCGGCGATTTCGCCGCCCACATGCCCACCCATCCCATCAGCTACGGCGAACAGTTTGCCGTTGGCAAAATACCGATCTTGGTTGTTGTCGCGAACGTTGCCTTTGTCGGTGGCGGCGCCCCAACGAAGCGTAATTTTTTCGATACTCATGTGACCTCGAATTGATGGCTGCCAATGCCCAGTCGGTCGCCCCGAGAGAGCTCGACCGGAGCCGATATTTTCTGGCCATTCACTGACGTGCCGTTGGTGCTGCCCGCGTCTGCGATGGTCCACACGTCGCCGGTGTGGACGATGACTGCATGGCGTTGCGACGCAAAATTGTCGTCCAGTATGAGGTCGGCAAGGCGGGACCGGCCGATGGCAAATGGGCTATGCGTCACCGTTACCGGAGGTGTTTCTGGCGACATGGGGATGGAAACGAGTGTGGGTTGAACGAGACTTGGCGCGCTGATTTTTGGGTGAGCCGAAGTGATCGATCGGCTGGCCGTTGGTGTGGGCGTAGTCGCTGTGGATGTTGTTGGTGCGTGAATTGTTGGGGCGGCCGATGTTGCTATGGGCGCGGCGACGGTGATGACTCGTGGTTCTTTGAGTTGATTCCACACGGCGCGCAGCACGCGAAAGAAGAACAAATAAATCAGCAGCAGCAGTCCGATTTTGAGCGCAGATAGGACGCCGTCACTCATCGATTGTCGTTTCGAACCGGAGTGTGGTGACGCCGATCAAGATCTCGTCGCCCCGACGGAGCGGGTGGTTCTTGGTGATCAGCCCGTTGATGCGGCTGGCGTTTGTCGCTCCCAAGTCGGCGAACACGTAGCCAGTGTCGGAGTGCCGAATCTCGGCGTGTCGGCGCGACAGGTTCGGGTCCTCGATGGTGATATCGCAATCGGGGTGCCGGCCGATCACCACGGTCGTCGATCCGAGAAGCACTCGTTCGTTGCTAGGAAGTACCAGAAATGAATGGGTGCGGGCCTGGAGCGCCTTGCGATCGATTTCCTTCATGGTGGCAGTTACCGTGAATGCGCCAACCTTGTGAGTGTCGCTAGCGGCCAGGTCGACGGTGACAGGGCCAACAAATATGTACCCTTCGCTCGTGGCGTGATCGTGGGCGGCATTGGCCAACTCTGTGCATAGCGTGGTGGCGATCCCGGCCAGGTGTCCGTGGTCATCCGGGCTCACGAGAACATGAAAATAATTTGGTACGACAGTGCGACCGCGCACATCTACGGTGCGGTGGTCGTCCATTTCCCGCACGAGACGGCGACCAATCTCCACGGGCTTTACGTCACTACGAAAGGCGCGCGCGAACGCTCCCTCGACGACACGTTCGAGTCGTCTCTCGAATCCACGCAATCCCACGCCGCAAACTTATCGGGTGCCGAGATCAACTCATTGGCGCGCTACAGTTTGCGGCGCACTCGGGCGAGTGGCGAAATTGGCAGACGCGCAGGATTCAGGTTCCTGTGTCCGTAAGGATGTGCGGGTTCAAGTCCCGCCTCGCCCACTCCATATCTTCATGGTTCCGGGGGGAAAATGTCTGATTTCGAAAACCTGCCGACGTCGGGCGACGCTGAGTTTGGTGGTGCGGGTTTCGGGGCCATGTCGCCTCCGGGCGGCGATCAGCCCATGTCGCCTCCTCCTCCACCGACCTGGGGCGCCGCGCCGCCCCCGTTCCGGCCGACATATTCACCAAATGCCGTGACCAATTTTCAATCGGCGAAGGGACTGTCAACGGGCGTGAAAGTTCTGCTGGCCATCGATGCTGTGATTGCGCTGGTGTATGCGTGGTTCCGCCTGGTCGAGCGAGGGCTGCTACTTGACATACGCGCTGGTAAACGGCCGACTGCCCGGGAGCTCCTTGATTCTGATGACCGACTGAAATCGTTGTCGTCGGTTTCGTTGCTGGCTGGTTTGGTGACGATTGTCGTTTTTCTGATTTGGTTCCACCGGTCTCGTAAGAACGCAAACGCGCTCGCCGATAGCGTCAAATACAGCACCGGAATGGCGATTGGATCGTGGTTTATTCCCTTCGCAGACGCGGTCATGCCATTCCAGATCGCGTTGGGCATGTGGTCTAAGGACAGTTCTGGAAACAAGCGATCGGCTGGGATCCCAGTTCTGTGGTGGGCCTTTTTTCTCGTAGGCGGCGTTGTCAGGTTTGTGGGTCAAGGCAAAATTAGCAGCGCTCTCAAGGAAGTTCGCGCCAGCGCAATTGGGCTAAACGCGGCGATCGATAAAGCTGCGTCGGGAGATGTGTTGACCGCGGTTGGCAGTGTGATGGCAGTTGTGGCGGCTATTGCCGGCGTGATGTTTGTGGCCGGTTTGACGAAGTCGCAAGACGACCGATTCGCCGCGGCGACCGCCGGCGGTGGCGTGACATACGGTGCGCCGTTGCGGTAACCGCGCCAGCGCCTGCCTGCCGGCCGCCGGCTGCGGAGCGCCTGTTAGCGGGCCGGCGCGGAGCCATCTGGTGACACCAACGCATGTACGTCGGTATCACCAATTGGACCATCATGCACGAGCTCGCCGTCCCGTAGTGCGATAACGCGATCGACCTGACGCAGATACTCCAACTCGTGTGTGGCCACCAGCAATGTGGCTCCGTTTTCGTGGGCCGTGTGGAGCAACTCGATCAACGCAGTTTTGCCGACAGCGTCGAGCCCCACGAAAGGCTCGTCCACGATGAGCAAGCGAAACGGCCGAATTAGGCCCAGCATGAGAGAGGCCTTTTGGCGCAGACCGCGACTAAACGTCATCGGCAAATCGTCGGCCCGGTGGGTGAGTCCGAGCATGCCAATGAGGTAGGTGGCGTCTTCGGCCCAGTCGTCGTGGCCGTGCAGTTTCGCGATGTATTCGGCGTGTTCCCACAGCGACAGGTCGTCGTACAAAATGGGGTTGTCGGGCAGGTAGCTCAAGTCGGCTCTGGCCCGTTCGGAACCCGCTGGTGCGCCGTAGATATCGATCGTGCCGTCCGAGCTTTCCAGCAAGCCGGCCATCATGCGCAGGAAAGTGGTTTTGCCGGATCCGTTGTGCCCAATGAGGGCCACCGATTCACCTTCGGTGATGTCCAAATCCAGTGGTGAAAGCGCGGTGAGCGACCCGTATGTTTTGCTCAAATTGTTGACGTGTAACGCCAGTGGTGCGGAGGCCATTTATCGTTTTCCTTGCTGTGCGGCTTGTTCAAGTGATTCGCGGAACCAGGCTTTGGCTCCATCGCGGAAACGTACCCACGAGGCGGTGAACAGGGCCACCACGACCACTACAACGGTGAGTACGGCCATGGCTGCAATGGGGTCGCGTCCCCGGTCGAAAGCGCGCCGGGCAAACACCAGCGGCAGTGCGCCGAGTGTCGCCACAATGAATGGCCAGGCGTTGCGCATCACGACTCGCATACCCGCTATTTCAGGCGGCACCATGGTGTCGGACCTGCGATTGGGTTCTGGGGCACCGCTAACCACGGAGGTAGTAGCGGCCGACACGGCTGACAAAGTGCATGTTGCCGCGATGATGGCCGCCAGTTTGATTGAAAGCGTGTCGTGGTTGATGGCGATGACGACCCCAGCGCTGGCAGCGCTCACGAGAAACATCATCACGAAAGCGGCGGGCAAGTGGCCAAGGTAGACCCGTCCGGTCTCGATCGGGAATTGATCTCGACGGTCGGGATGATCGGTTTCTTGGGCCATGGGTTCGAGGACATCGAGGCCCAC
>JAYWAI010000455.1:0-3277 GCA_043782545.1 Acidimicrobiia bacterium | reverse complement strand
CGAGGGGCATGCCGGGGCGGTAGGCGAGGTGGTCGTGGCTGGGGGCGTCGAGGATCACCATGTCGGCGAGCGTTCCTGGGCGCAGCACGCCCACGTCGTTGCGCCGAAGTGCCAATGCGCCGCCGGCGGTGGCTGACCACAACGCCTCGTCGATAGTCATGTGACAATCACGGACGGCGAGCGCTATCACGAAGCTCATCGACGACGTGTAGCTCGAGCCGGGATTGCAGTTGGTGGCGAGCGCCACGGCGGCCCCGGCATCGAGTAACCGACGGGCATCGGGATAGGGCTCTCGAGTCGAGAAGTCGGTAGCTGGCAGCAGTGTCGCCACCGTCGATGATCTCGCCAACGCGGCAATGTCAGCGTCGGCGAGATAAGTGCAATGGTCTACCGACGCGCACCCCATTTCGACAGCCAGTTGCACGCCGGGCCCGTAACCGAGTTGATTACCATGCACCCGCAAACCCAATCCGTGGGCGGCTCCCGCAGCAAGAATGGCTCGCGATTGATCGACGTCAAATGCCCCAGTTTCGCAAAAAACATCGCACCATTTGCTCGCCGGTGCGCACGCGTCGAGCATCTCGCCACACACGTGATGCACGTAGTCGTCGGCGCGACCATCAAATTCGGCGGGCACCACATGACCGCCAAGAAACGTCACGTCGGTCGTGAATTCGCCAGCGATTTCGAGGCACCGATGCTCGTGCGCCACGGTGAGCCCGTAGCCCGATTTGATCTCCGTCGTCGTGATCCCACATCGGTGCGCCTCGTCAATCCGACGGGCGGTCAGTGCCCGAAGTTCGTTATCTGACGAGGCGCGAGTTGCGGCCGTGGTGACTCGAATGCCACCGGCCGCGTACGGAGCGCCAGCCATGCGGGCACTGAATTCTTGCGAGCGATCCCCGGCAAAAACCAGGTGTGTGTGGCTATCTACAAAGCCCGGAATCACACATCGTCCGGTGGCGTCAATACAGTCGTCGGCCACCTGCCCGGCCGGACCAACGGACACCACGCGGCCAGCGTCAAACACGACACTGGCGTTTTTCAACACACCCAATTTTCCGCTACCCATCGCTGGGTCATTCGTGATCAACAGTCCAATGTTGTCGATGACGGTGCTCACGGCGTGACCAGTTTGGTGATGGCCCGGTCGAGCGTGGCAGGCACGTCAATTGACGTGTGGGCACGGTCACACACGACTCTGCGTCCATCCACGATGACATCGGTAATGTCGCTGGCGTTCGAGCCATACAAGGCAGCGGCGGCAAGTGCATTGTGCGGCGAGCCGGCGAGCCGGGCAGAGCTCAACGACATGGTCACGAGGTCGGCGCGTTGCCCCGGCGCAATCGAGCCAGCGTCTGACCAACCCAGGCAATGGTGGCCATTCTCGGTGGCCGCAGCGAGCAAGATTTCCGGCGACAACACACCGCGCCCCCCAGTGGCCAGCCGCTCGTGATACTCGACGAGTTTGGCTTCTTCGATCATGTCGATCGAGGTGTGCGAGTCGGTACCGAGCGTGAGTGGAGAGCCAACCTGATGGAGATCGCGAGCGCGGCCGATGCCGTCGGCCAGGTCGCGTTCCGTAGTTGGGCACATACAGCAGTAGCCGTTCGCCACCCCCAATACGCCGACATCGGCGTCGCTGAGATAAGTGGCGTGAACCGCCGTGAACCGTTGATTGATAAGGCCCGCGTCGCTCAAAAGTTGTATCGGTGTGCGTCCGTACGCGGCACGACAAGCGACGTTTTCTGCCGGCTGTTCCGACACATGGGCGTGCATCACTCCGGGAAATTCCTGCGCACCCACTCGACACAAGTCATCGAACGCCACGCCCCGCACCGAATGCACGGCGTGGCCCAAATGCATGTGCGATGCAGCGGCCACCGCGCGGGAGCGTTGCTTCCAAGCGTCAATCGAGCCGTCGCAAAAACGTTGCTGCAATGGCGACAGCGGCATGGGTTCGCCAGTCGGCGACAGCCCGCCTTGGAGGTACAGCGTGTCGAGCAATGTGATGCGAATGCCGGCCGATTTCGCCGCAGCCACCAGCGCTTCGCCCATGGCATTCGGGTTCGCGTAGGGCACACCGTTTGGCGCATGATGCACGTAGTGGAACTCACCGACGCACGCGATTCCGGCCATGGCCATTTCGCCAAACACGCCACAGGCCAGGTCGAAGTACGACTCGGGATCAAGGCGAGCCGCCACCGCGTACATCACGTCGCGCCACGTCCAAAACGTGCCGCCTTCGAGATGCGTTCGACAGCGCAGTGCTCGATGAAACGCGTGGCTGTGCGCGTTGGCGAAACCCGGGAATGTCAATCCGCTCAGGGTTTCTACGCCCGGCTGCCCTGCAAACGTGTTGGGCGTCACCGACGTGAATCGGCCGTCTGACACCACGACCGACACGCCGTGGGCAACACCAACCGCTCGGCCGAGCCAGGCGTGTTCGAGCCAATAGTTTTGCGTCGCCATTAGCTGCCCACGCGACGCACGAACTCGGTGATCCGCTCCACAAACGCGTCGCGGTGAAACCGTTCGTAGTTGTCCCACGTGGTCACCGTGGCCGGGTCAATCACACGGTCCAGAAACAGCACACCGTCAAGGTGATCACACTCGTGTTGAAAAGTTCCCGCCGTCAGCCCGCGCCTAATTTCGTTGTGCGGCTCACCAAACCGGTCGAGATAGGTGACTCGTACATTCACCGATCGACGTACTACACCGCGCAAGTTCGGAACGCTCAAACAACCCTCGTTGATGTCGACGGTTTCGTTGTCGAGCGCCGTGATCACGGGGTTCACTACAACCGTCAACGGCAGCGCCGGCTTGTAGGGATAGCGAGGATTGTTGCCCACTTCCATCACCGCAATACGCACTGGATTATCGACCTGAATCGCAGCAATGCCGGCACCGTTGGCGTGGCGCATCGTGTCGACGAGGTCGTCGATAAACGTTTGCATTTCCGGCGTGGCCAACTCATCGACGCTTACCTTACGGGCCTGTAAACGCAACGTCGGATGCCCGATGGTGATGATCGGCAACACGGTCATGAGATTTCAGCTTTCTTGCATCGGGATGCGAACGCCCCGCTCGGCGGCAACCTCGTTGGCTCGTTCATACCCGGCGTCGACGTGACGGATCACGCCCATACCAGGGTCGTTGGTGAGTACCCGTTCCAGCTTCTGCGCGGCCAGTGCGGTGCCATCAGCCACCGACACTTGCCCGGCGTGAATTGATCGCCCGATACCCACTCCGCCGCCGTGATGGATGCTGACCCAAC
>JAYWAI010000454.1:0-3285 GCA_043782545.1 Acidimicrobiia bacterium | reverse complement strand
CGGCGCGTCGGCAAGCTCGTTCGACTTGGGCGACTCGCTCACACCCTGAGTCTCGCCGAATCACGCTCACCCTGCCGAAAATTTCGGATCGGAGTTGCCACAACGGTTGCCAGCGAGCCTCCTAAGTAACGTTTATTGCCTATCCGTTATTTAGATGTCAAAGGGCGCACCTCTTTGTTTGGCTCGCCAGTACGCTCGTGAGAACCCGTTTCCTTGGAGGCATCGTGTCGAAGCACGCCGAGGCGGTCGAAAATGGCGTTGGCCTCGGAGCGGTCGGAGGCATCGTCGTCTACCCCCAGAGAGAGATCGGCCCGCAGCGCCAAAGATTGCGCCCGTTCAAAAGGGATATCGGCCGCGGTCGCGCATTCGATGCTCGTGTTGACGTGCGAGGCGGCCTGAGTACGATCGCCCAGCCGCGCAAACATCGCGGCGAGCGCTCGGTGTGCTGAGGCTACACAGTTGGCTTCTAGATCTGGCCGAGCCAAGACCGCGAGTAGGTCGTCAACCCGTTGTGCAGTAAGGGTTTCGCCTGATGCCAACGCGTTTTCTACGAGGCGCACGCCGACCTCGTCGACGTATCGTCGTGCTCCCATGCGCACGAAACGTTCCAACGACGACGACAAGAGAACGGTGGCTTTTTCGTACTGGCCCGTGCGGGTAGCCAACCGTCCCAGGTTCGCTTCGGAAAGGGCAACACCCGTCGCGAAACCCACTGATTGCCATGTGCGGTTTGCCGTACGAAACAGCGATTCTGCATCGTCGTATCGGCCTTGGTCGCTCAACATTTCGGCGATGTTGCTCAGCGCCGTGGCCTCATAGACCACGTCGCCGGAGATGGCGCACTGTGCGGCCGCGTCACGATACAAGCGAGCAGCGCGATCCCAGTCGCCCTCAAAATAGAGATCGACGGCCTGATTGTTCATGTAACGAGCCGCTCCGACCCGATCGTTGGCTTTCGTATAGAGGCCAAGGACATCAGGCGCATCAACGTCGACGCCGTGCCACTTCATGTTCAAACGGACATTGTCGATAATGAGTGCTGCTTTGGCGGCCGCTCGCCACTGTCGAATCAACGTTGCCTGCGACAGCGCCGCCGATGCACTTTGCCAGGCATCGCCGTATCGGCCTTGCCGATACGCAAGACCGGCAACCGCGGCTTCCAACTGGGCGAGTTCGTCGATTGACGCCGTCCAGCCCGTCGACGTAAACGCCTTACGTGCTTGAGCGAAGCGACGGGCCGCCATCGAATAGTCCCCAACGCGTTCACTCACCTCACCCATTTTTCTCAACAGCCGCCCCCTCGACGTGTCGTCTGACGCTGCGGACAATGCTTTGCGATGCACGTCTGCGGCCCGTTCGTACATCGCGGCGCGTTCGAAAACGTCGCCAGCCGTTTCGTACACGTCCACCAGCTGCCCATGGTCGTGACACCCGCTGCGCGATTCCAGCGCAATTTCAAACAGGCGCGCCGATTCGCTGTACATCGCTACGTCGAACGCATTGTGGGCGGCTGCGGTGGCGTAGCGCCAAGCACGGTGGGCATCACCAGCACGATCAGCGTGAGCCGCAAGGAGGGTGATCACGCTGTTGTCAGCAGGATCCAGATCGCTTTCGAGAACGTCAATCACGCGTCGATGAGCAGTGCGACGAGCCGAGAAGGACAAGCCGGAATACACCACGCGCCAGTACGTGTCGTATCGAAAGCGGACTACGCCTGGCGATGCCCACTCGAGAAATCGCGACAGGCGTTCCCATCGATCTTGGCGACGAATCAACTGGTCGCCAATGGCACGACCAAGCACTTGAATATCGACATCCGTGCCCAACACCGAAGCCTGTCGCAACAACTGCCGATCGACTGGCTCGAGGGCATCAACCTTGCTGGCTACGAGCGCTTCGAGCGAAGCGGGCATTGGAGCATTTGGGTCTTCGGCCAAGGAGCGAATCAACTCGCCGACAAACAGCGGGTTGCCATCAGAGCGGGCAACCACAGCACGCACGACATCGGGAGAAACGGCGCGATCGCCCAGAAGCGCGTCAACCAACTTCGAAACGTCGGCCTCGTTGAGCGCCTCGAGACGGATTGGATCGGGGTGCAATTGTTCATCCGTCACCGACGTCGCCATCACCATGAGCGCCGAGTCGTGAGCCGCTTCAGTAAGTGCCGCAACGAGTTCTCGCGTAGCGTCATCGGCCAAGTTGATGTCGTCCACAAACACCGCAACGCCTGTCGTGACGGCGCGTTGAATCAACGAGACCAATAGCTGCAAGGTACGGGTGCGACGAAACTCAGGAGCAACGGCATCAGTTTGCGGGGTCGGTGCTACGACAGCTCCAACAACAACAGCAATAAGCGGAGCGAACGGCACAACATCTGGAGCTCGCTCGCCGAGCCACGCCAACAGCGCCTCGCCAGCGGGTACGGAATCGGCGTGTGCATCGATACCCATCAGCGCCCGAATCAGCGGCTCGGTTACGGAATAGGCGGCGAGCCGATCGTATGGTTGACAGCGGGCAAAGACAATGGTCAAGTCGGGTCGCTGCCGCATCACTTCAAGAACCAAGCGACTTTTGCCAATGCCCGGTTCGCCGGTAATCATCGAGACAGAACCAACACCCGCACGCGCCGCATCTGCACGGTCGAGCAAAAGTGTAAGTTCTTCAGATCGCCCGCACAGCTCAGAATCCACTCGATCAAGATCACTCCGCCGGCCAAGTACGCGTCCAATTCGACCCGCATGGATGGGAATGCTCTTGCCCTTCACCATGAAGGGCTCAAGCGGCTCGTACTCGATGTTGGACCCGGCCCAGTCGATCATCGGGCGGCTGGCCACAATTTCTCCTCTATCGGCTTTCGCCATGAGCCGAGCGCCCAAATTCATGGCATCGCCCATGACGGTATACACCCGTCGACTTGCGGACCCGAGGTCACCAGCAAACGCGAAACCGCGGTTGACGCCCGCCCGCAGATTGAGGCCAGGGTCAGCGTCGACGATGTCACGCATGGCCCGCAGCATGCGATCTTCGTCGCCGCCGTGGGAAATTGGCGCGCCGGCCGCCAGCACAAATTTTCCGCCATCGTGATACGCATCTGTGGCCAACCAAAACACGCCAAAGCGTTCGCACGCCGCCCACACCGATGTGGCGAGGTCCTGCAGGCGTTGCCACAAAATATCCGGCTTCAGTGCATCGGTGCCGGCAAATTCCAAAAAACTCACTGTCACCTGTCGATGCTCATTGGCAGCTTCGGCAACAATTTGAGCGACCTGTTCCGGCGGCACAAAC
>JAYWAI010000453.1:0-3302 GCA_043782545.1 Acidimicrobiia bacterium | reverse complement strand
CAGCCTGGATCAAGAAGTGTCGATCGATGAAATACTGAGCCACTAAAATCGTCGCCACCGCGATAGTGCCGGAAGTTATGCCACCTTGTGGGCTGGGCCGCAGCGAGCCCTTGATGTACATCGCGCCAATCGCGAAGCCCACACCAATTGCCAAATACACGCTTTGGATTTTGATCAAAGTGACGACGAAATACCAGATCGTGCCGACCCCGATGCCAGTTCCTAAGGCGTAGAGGACGCCACGTCCAAAACGCTCCTGCGATTGTTGGGAATCGGTCAGCGAGTATTGGGTGAACGTTTGCGGGGTGTATGAGAAAGCGGGTGGTGGCGGTGGTGGTGGAGGCGGCGTCGTGGAGTTGTGTGTTGGTTCGTCGGTCACAACGCCATGATCTCACTAACGCCGTACACCACGGCAACGGTCGACAACAGAACAGCGACGCAAATTTGCAGCCGATGATCACTAGCTCTGGTTGAGACATACGCGCCCACTTGGGCACCAGGGATGACAGTTGCCGTAATCCAGAGGGCCACCCGCCAATCAATGCCGCCTTGGATGGCGTGGGTGATGGTGCCGGGGATAGCAAAAAAGCCCACGCAGGCCAGGGATGTGGCGATGGCGCGCCGGATGTTGAGACCGGCGTACTGCGTAAATGCCGGCACCATGAAGACGCCTCCGCCGACGCCCAAGAATCCCGAAAGAAACCCCGCCCCAGCCCCAACAGCAGTCACGATGGTCAGCGAGGAGCTCATCGGCGCTGGTGTTGCTTCGGAGTCGACGGCGCGGTTGGCGATGGCGATGGCGATGGCTCTGGCTCTGCGCAGACCTTGAAACATTTTGAAGCCGGAAAACCCCAAAAGCGCCGCGGTGACGAGCTGTTGGAAATGACCGTGACCGGGAATGTGGTCAGTGATGATGGCCCCCGCAATCGAGCAAGCGGCGCCCACGGAGCCAGCACGCGCCACGACAGGCCAATCGATGAGGTGCTGTTTCGCATAGCGATATGTGCCGCTGGCCGCTCCAGGGATGATGGCTGGCAACGTGGTCCCAATGGCCACCGCCGCGCTGACGCCCAAGGCCCGTATGCCAGGCGTTGACACGATGGCTCCGCCAATACCAAAGAGCGCCGACATCAAACCAGTGAAGAATCCCAGCGCCGCGGTAAGTGCGTCTCGAAGTGGCCCTGTAGCGAGCCCGAACACGGGTCGGATGGTCGCGCCGAGCACGGTTTAGTGCGCGGCCGGCATCGTCCCGTCGGCTTTTGGTTTGGGTGGGGGGACGCCGATCGACACTGACGTGTCGCCGGGCTCGGCCCAACGACGGCGTGACACCACTGAAAGGGTGCGCAAGAGTTTCATCGCCACCTCGTCGGTGTCAGCGGGCTTGGCTTCTATGCAACCGGCCTTGATCATGCGGTCGACGATTTCGCGACCTAGATCAGTGCGCACGATGGTGAGCGTCCAGTCGTTGTCTTTGCCAATTCCGCCGGTGGAAATGTCGGCGTGCTCGGCGGCAAAGTCGGGGCAATGTTTGCAGCCCTCGCGCGTCCAAGCGTGGCATTCCTTCAGATTGATTTCGTGAAACGAGCCGTCTTTCATCCAGATCTGAAATGCGCCTTTGATGTTCATCTTGATCATGTCTTCCTTTTTCAGGCCGTACTTGGCCTCAAAAAGTTCTGGGAAAATCGAATCGTCAAATGTCTTGGAACACAGCAACCCGATGTTGAAAACGAAGGGTTTGGAGATCTTGCCGATCTTGCGGTGCCACATCACTGGCGGCACTGAGCTTTGGCAACTCATGCCCACCAGGGCAATTTTGCTGAAGCCTTCTTCGAGCGCCTGATCAAGGGCGAGCGTGTTGGCCGAGTAGGTGTAGCGACTACCGGCGCCGGCCAAGATCTCTTCTTTGTTGCGAGCTACGCCGGGGATGGCTTTCCACGTCGACCCGTCGCCTTCGAGGTAGCTGGTCAGCGCGGCATCGATGTAACCCTCTTGCATCGCCCAGATCAACAATGCCGATACGAAGCCGCCGTCTTGGCCCATCTTGTGGACCATGGTGTCGGTTGCCCGACATAAAAGAATATCTTTCGTAATTCCATACATTTCGTTTGGGGCTCTGTCACGACCAAAAAGGTGCTCGTTGGCTTCTGGCTCCCACGCCCGGAATCGCGGGCACGCCCGGGTGCAACTGGTGCACCCTTTATGGCCATGCCCACAATCGGTCGGGCCCAATTCGTCTTCGAGGTGAAACGGCTTGTAACCGCCCATTTCGTGGTCGTACCCGATGACATCATGCGGGCAGGAAATGACGCATCCGGCACATCCAGTGCACAGGCCCGTGTTGATGACTTCTTCGTAGAGCTCTTTCCATTGGAACGTCCATCGGGCCGCTTTGGTAGGTGCAGTCTCGGTCACAGTCATGCCAGGCACATTAGGCGAGTTCGCCGGTTGGCCGATTACGGTGCTCGCATGACGACCGCTCTTGAAATTGCCCAAGCCGTAGCACTGCCCGGCTCGTGAATTGGGAGATCGGTACGGCGAGTGTTGCGCAGCGTGGGGCCAGGATCTTGCGGTACCAACCGGTCTCGACGACGTTCGGGCTCGAGCCGAAATGCTCACGGATGAGATTTGTGCTCGTGCGTTTGGCGTTTTGACACCAGACCAAGGTGATGAACTCATCGACCTCGTCAACGAGGCGTACGAACTTGTGAAATAGGCCGTGGGCTTTCGGCATAGGCTGAGCCAGACCCGAGTGCTACTTCTTGGCCTTGTTGGTCAGAGCCAATGCCTTGGCTTTTGCCGCCGCGGCCGTTGCTTTCTCGGCATCTTTGCGGGCTTTGCGAGCTGCCACGACGGCGGCACGATCGGGATCATCGGTTGACTTATGGACCGCTCCAGCGGTGAAGTCACGCATCTCATTGGCGGGCATGGCGACGTGTTCGTTGCTTTTGAGAACGGCTCGAATATTGTTCGCCGCTTTGGCCTCGCCGGCCATTGTGCAGGCGAACATCACTTGCGTGACGGCCTTGCCATGGCGCTCGACCAAGCCGGGCACAACTTCGGCGAGTTGTGGTTCGGTGGGATCTTCGGCGTGATCGCCAAGTGATTCAATGCAGTCGTTGAGACAGCTGTCTGTGAGTAGAGCGGCGATGTTTTCCATCGTGGTATCCATCTTGCCTGCCACAATGCCCGTTCGGATTTCTTCCGGTGTTGTGCCGGCAACCTTGGTGAGGAGTTCAAGGTGCTCTTCGGGAAGTTTGGCGACTAGGGCGTTGATTTCTTCGTCGGTCACCGTGGCCAGTGCG
>JAYWAI010000452.1:0-8716 GCA_043782545.1 Acidimicrobiia bacterium | reverse complement strand
GAAATAGCCGCAGTCAACGTCGTCTTACCATGATCAATATGACCCATAGTCCCAATATTCACATGCGGCTTATTACGCTCAAACTTAGCCTTAGCCATAATTGTTTCCTTATTGCCTTTCGGTGATTGTGGTGGTGTTTATTCGCCGCGAACGCGGGCGACGATTTCCTTGGCCACCGCGTCTGGGACTTGCTGATACGAATGAAACTGCATTGTGTATGTCGCGCGACCTTGGGTACGCGAACGAAGGTCGGTAGAGTAGCCGAACATGTCACTCAGCGGCACTTGCGCCTTGATGACCTGGGCATTTCCGCGTTGCTCCATGCCTTCGATCTTGCCTCGCCGGCTCGAGACATCGCCCATCACGTCACCCATATAGTCGTCGGGAGTAACTACCTCGACAGCCATAATTGGCTCGAGCAGAACGGGGCGAGCAATTTCGGCAGCCTTCTTGAATGCCATTGACCCGGCCAATTTGAATGCCATTTCAGACGAGTCAACGTCGTGGTATTGGCCGTCTTGCAGTGTGGCCTTGACGTCAACTGTCGGGAATCCAGCCAACACGCCGGCGTCGAGTGCGGCGCGAATGCCTTGGTCCACGGCGGGAATGTACTCACGAGGAATACGACCGCCGGTGATCTTGTCAACGAATTGGTATCCACCTCCAGGGCCAGAAGGCTCAAGGTCGATGCGCACGACAGCGAACTGGCCGGAGCCACCCGACTGCTTGACGTGACGATATTCAACGTTGGTAACGGCCTTGGTGATTGTTTCGCGGTACGCCACTTGTGGCTTGCCGACCGTTGCGTCCACGCTGTACTCGCGCAACATCCGATCGACGAGAACCTCGAGGTGAAGTTCACCCATTCCGGATATAACTGTCTGACCAGTCTCATCGTCGGTACGGACTCGAAATGTCGGATCTTCTTCTGACAGGGCGTACAACGCCTTGCCCAGTTTGTCCTGGTCGTTCTTTGTCTTGGGTTCGATCGCCACGTGAATAACGGGATCGGGGAACTCCATACGCTCAAGAATGATCGGATGAGCGCGATCGCACAGCGTGTCGCCGGTCGTCGTGCCCTGGAAGCCAAGGCCGGCGACAATATCGCCCGCCATCGCGATTTCGAGATCTTCGCGCTGGTTGGCATGCATCAAAAGGATGCGGCCAAGACGTTCGCGCTTTTCTTTCGTGGAGTTATAGACCTCGGCACCTTTTTCGATCGCACCGGAATAAACCCGGAAATACGTCAACTTGCCAAATCGGTCGGCCACAATCTTGAACGCCAGCGCTGCGAATGGACCTTTTTCGTCAGCTGGGCGTTCAATCACGGCGTCGGTCTTGGGATCAATACCCTGCGCCGGTCGGATATCGAGCGGGCTTGGAAGAAAATCCACGACGGCGTCAAGCATGGGCTGAACGCCCTTGTTCTTGAAAGCCGAGCCACACAAAATCGGAACGAAATCGAACGCCAAAGTGCCGGTACGGATCGCTCGCTTGATTTCTGCTTCGCTGATCTCTTCACCACCGAGATACTTCTCCATGAGTTCGTCGTCGCTCGTGGCAATCGTGTCAAGCAGCGCTTCGCGGTACTCGTTGGCTTCGTCCACCATGTCAGCGGGGATGTCGAGTTCGTCCCATTTGGCGCCGAGTTCCTCGTCATGCCAAATCAGGGCCTTCATTTTGACCAGGTCAATCAGCCCCGCGAATGGTTTCGGGCTTTCGGGGCCGCCGGAGCCCACCGGCAAATGCAAGACAGCGGGAACAGCGCCGAGCCGGTCTTTGACCATTTGGACTGTCCGATAGAAATCGGCACCGATGCGGTCCATCTTGTTCACGAAACACATACGCGGGACGTTGTACTTGTTGGCCTGCCGCCACACCGTTTCCGTTTGGGGCTCTACTCCAGCAACGGAGTCGAAGACGGTAACAGCGCCGTCGAGCACACGGAGCGAACGCTCGACTTCGATGGTGAAGTCGACGTGGCCCGGGGTGTCAATGATATTGATTCGATGATCGTCCCAAATGCACGTGGTAGCAGCAGACGTGATCGTGATGCCGCGTTCCTGCTCTTGCACCATATGGTCCATCGTGGCAGCGCCGTCGTGAACTTCGCCAATTTTGTAGCTCTTGCCCGTGTAATAGAGGATGCGCTCGGTCGTCGTGGTTTTACCAGCGTCGATGTGCGCCATGATCCCGATATTGCGGGTGCGTGCTAGCGGGAATTCTCGTTTTAAGTCTGCCATGATTTTCTTTTCGGGAATTGATATCTAGGTGGGTCGTTTACGCGCAAAGAGCGCAGGAGAATCCTGCGCCTTTTGGCGTGGTTGTTATCGCGTTGCTGCGACAGTGACCGCCGTTACCAGCGGTAGTGAGCGAAAGCCTTGTTGGACTCAGCCATTTTCTGAAGGTCGTCACGCTTTTTGATTGAGGCGCCGACACCATTAAATGCGTCGATGAGCTCATTAGCGAGCCGCTCGCCCATAGTCTTTTCGCGACGTGATTGGGAGTAGGACACAATCCATCGGATAGAGAGCGTGTTGGCGCGTCGAGGACGAACTTCAACGGGCACCTGATAGGTCGCACCGCCCACGCGCCGGGACCGGACCTCAAGAGGCGGTTTCACATTGTCGAGCGCCTTTTTGAGCGCTGGCAACGCTTCTGTAGCGGTTTTCTCTGCGAGTTTATCGAGCGCTTCGTACACGATGCGTTCAGCGAGCGTGCGCTTGCCGCGTTGCAGTACCTTGTTGATGAGTTGTGTAACAAGCACCGACCGGTACACGGGGTCGGGAGTGAGTTCACGACGGGGGGGAGGTCCCTTGCGAGGCATTTCTGATCCTTACTTATCTTTTTTGGCGCCGTAACGGCTACGGGCTTGCTTACGCTTCTTGACACCGGCGGCATCAAGGGTGCCTCGGATGATTTTGTAACGGACACCCGGAAGGTCCTTCACACGACCGCCACGCACAAGCACAATCGAGTGTTCCTGGAGATTGTGGCCCTCGCCCGGGATATACGCAGTGACTTCAACGCCGCTTGACAGGCGAACACGAGCGACTTTACGAAGAGCCGAGTTGGGCTTTTTCGGGGTCGTCGTATACACGCGTGTACAAACTCCACGACGCTGAGGTGCGCCTTTGAGGGCCGGAGTCTTGGACTTTGTGGTTTTCGAATCTCGGCCATAACGGACAAGTTGCTGAATGGTGGGCACTGAAGCTCGCTTACTGAGAAGTTCGCAAAATCTGCGAAAAGAACCTGACAATATTAGGTCGCCGGAGTCGACCAGGTAAAGACCCAAATCGCTCCAACGCCAAATTCAATATGAATGTTTCGTAATGGGTCGCCGAGACGGCCCCTACGCTGACTCTCCTGTGGACGGAATTACAGAACCTCCGTCAAGCGAAGCCAGGAAATCAGCAGGGTTGGAATACTCGTCTGATGTCCAATACTCCATCGGCTGATAGTCCGGCGCGATGGTGTCAAACTCACGGTACTTCATCATGCCTGTGCCAGCTGGTACCAGCTTGCCAATGATGATGTTTTCCTTGAGTCCAACAAGGTTGTCGCTCTTGCCTTCGATGGCTGCCTCAGTGAGCACACGGGTGGTCTCCTGGAAGGACGCTGCCGACAACCACGAATCGGTGGCCAGCGAAGCCTTGGTGATACCCATGAGCACTGGGCGGCCTTCTGGAGGCATCTTGCCCTCAGCAACGAGGCCCTTGATGATCTCCGAATACACGCGGGAGTCAACCTGCTCACCTGGCAATAAGTTGGAGTCGCCAGTTTCCTGCACCGAAACTCGGCGAGTCATCTGGCGAACAATCAACTCGACATGCTTATCGTGAATCGGCACACCCTGATCCCGGTAGACCGACTGCACTTCTTCGACGAGATAATTCTGCGTCTCACGAATACCGCGAATTTCCATGAGCTCCTTAGGATCTCGTGGACCTTCAACGATTGCGCCGCCGGCCTCGATGTCCTGGCCATCCACGACGTGGACCTGGCTGCCCAACGGCAACTGGTACATGTCTTCGGTACCGTCAGAACTCACAATGGTCACAACGCGACCCTTGCCTTCATCATCGCCGAGGCGAATGATGCCCGAAGTACGTGCCAACGTTGCTTTGCCACGAGGGCTGCGTGCCTCGAAAAGCTCCACGACCCGAGGCAGACCACCTGCGAGGTCCTTACCGGCAATACCACCGGTGTGGAATGTACGCATGGTGAGCTGAGTACCGGGTTCGCCGATTGACTGCGCCGCGATCGTGCCGACGGCTTCGCCAAGCTCGATCTCTTTGCCGGTCGCCATGGAACGGCCGTAACACAGTGCACAGACACCCATTGGGGCGTCGCACGTGAGCACGGTGCGCACTCGCACCCGGGTCACCAGCTTGTCGTCGCGCAGCGTTGCCATCTCGTCGTCGCCCACGATGGTGTTCGCCGGAATGACACCACCGGTGGTCTTGACGTCGTTGAGCAAAGCCCGACCAAACAGACGGGTCTCAAGCCAAGTCCGCTTGTCGGCGGAGTCAGCTTCGATGTCATCGAGCCAAAGGCCGCGGCTCGTGCCGCAGTCAATTTCTCGAATAATCAATTCCTGGGCAACGTCGTGCAGGCGGCGGGTGAGGTAGCCAGAGTCGGCGGTACGAAGAGCCGTGTCAACGAGCCCCTTACGTGCGCCAGGCGTCTGGATGAAGTACTCGAGCATCGTCAAGCCTTCACGGAAGTTTGACTTGATCGGGCGGGGAATCATGTCGCCTCGAGGGTTGGCGACCAACCCGCGCATTCCGGCAATCTGACGCACTTGCATCATGTTGCCTCGAGCGCCTGAACCGACCATCACATCAATCGGGTTGAACTGGCTGGCCTTGAGCACCTTGACCATTGCGGTCTGCACTTCATCGGTCGCCGTCGTCCAAATTTCGACTTCCTTCTGACGACGCTCACCATCGGTGATGATGCCGCGATGGAATTGGCCTTCGACCTTTTCCGCTTCCTTTTCGTGGCGATCTAGAATTTCACGCTTTTCAGGAGGTGTGCGGACGTCGTCGATGGAAATTGTGAGGCCCGATTGCGACGCATAGCGATAGCAGAGCGCTTTCATATTGTCGAGGCTCTCGGCCACAACAGCCTTGTCGTACGCGTCGGAAAGATGCTCCACGATCACGCCCATGTCGCGCTTTTTCACGTCGTGATTTACGAACGGGAACGTTGCGGGCAATGACTCGTTAAACAACAACCGGCCGTAGCTCGTCGCCGTGTACGTGCCATCGGCTTGCTTCAAACGATCGTCACGGAACTGGACCAGCGTATGCAACGTCACTTCGCCCGCCTCGTAGTCACGCTCGAGTTGGTGCAAGTGACGGTACGAACGGCCCGCACCTTTGGCGTCTTCGACGACAGCGGTGAGGTAGAACCCTCCGATGATCAGGTCTTGGGTAGGCGTAACGATCGGGCGACCCGACGCTGGCGACAGGATGTTGTTGGCTGACAGCATCAGCACCCGCGCTTCGGCTTGCGCCTCGGCCGACAAGGGCAAATGGACTGCCATCTGATCGCCGTCAAAGTCAGCGTTGAATGCCGTACACACGAGAGGATGGATCTGGATCGCCTTACCCTCGACGAGCACCGGCTCAAAAGCCTGGATACCCAATCGGTGAAGCGTGGGAGCACGGTTGAGCATCACTGGATGTTCTTTGATGACCTCTTCGAGGACATCCCATACCTGCGTGCGACGACGTTCGACCATGCGTTTTGCCGACTTGATATTTTGCGCAATGTCCGAATCGACCAGGCGCTTCATCACGAATGGCTTAAATAGCTCAAGCGCCATCAGTTTGGGCAGACCGCACTGGTGCAACTTGAGGGTCGGGCCGACCACGATGACCGAACGGCCAGAGTAGTCAACGCGCTTACCCAGCAAGTTTTGACGGAATCGACCTTGCTTGCCTTTGAGCATGTCGCTCAATGATTTGAGCGGACGGTTACCAGGCCCTGTTACCGGTCGACCGCGACGGCCGTTGTCGAACAGAGCGTCAACCGCTTCTTGCAGCATTCGCTTTTCGTTGTTGACGATGATTTCGGGTGCCCCGAGATCGAGCAATCGCTTCAGACGATTGTTGCGGTTGATAACGCGGCGGTAGAGATCGTTGAGATCGCTCGTGGCGAAACGGCCGCCGTCGAGTTGCACCATTGGCCGCAAATCGGGGGGGATGACTGGCAAGACATCGAGAATCATCGCACCAGGATCGTTGACCCGGCGGCCGGTCTCGTCGCGACGATTAAACGCCGTGACGATCTTGAGGCGCTTGATTGCCTTTTGCTTACGTTGAGTCGACAGCGGTTTGCGTCCGCTTTTCTCGTCAAGTGCCTCGCGGAGCTTGCGCTCTTCATCGTCGAAGTTAATCCGGCCAATGAGGCGCGAAATCGCTTCAGCACCCATACCGCCTTCGAAGTAGTCGCCAAATCGATCGGTCAACTCACGCCAAAGCGCTTCGTCTTCGATGATCTTGCGCCCATGCAATGACTTGAACTCGGCGAGGCTACGGCCCACCAGATCAAGTTCCGATTCCGAACGTTCGCGAACGTAAGCAATATCTTTTTCCGCCGCACGCTGACGAGCACGAAGATCAGAATCCTTCGCCCCTTCAGCTTCGAGTTTGGCGATGTCGACCTCAAGTTCCTTGAAACGCTTTTCAACGTCAAGGTCGAGCTGCTTACGGATCTCTTCGAGCTCAAGGGACACCTCAGCTTCGATGGACGGCAATTCGTCATGCCGCTTTTCGTCATCAACCCAAGTCACCAGGTTCGCGGCAAAGTAGATA
This sequence comes from Acidimicrobiia bacterium, assembly GCA_043782545.1. Classification (GTDB taxonomy): domain Bacteria; phylum Actinomycetota; class Acidimicrobiia; order Acidimicrobiales; family JBBRKR01; genus JBBRKR01. The sequence continues at coordinate 1,892 of JAYWAI010000452.1, read as the reverse complement.
ACTTTTTCAAGTTGCTTCGCCTTGAGTTCTTCGCGAGTCTCCAGACCCGCCAACAAGTAGGCCAACCAAGAACGGGTGCCGCGGAGGTACCAAATGTGGACGACCGGTGCAGCCAATTCGATATGGCCCATACGGTCGCGGCGCACTTTGCTTCGCGTGACTTCGACGCCGCAACGCTCACAAATGATGCCCTTGAAACGCACGCGCTTGTACTTGCCGCAGTAGCACTCCCAGTCGCGAGTCGGACCGAAAATCTTCTCGCAAAACAAGCCGTCCTTTTCGGGCTTGAGTGTGCGGTAGTTGATCGTCTCCGGCTTCTTTACTTCGCCTTGTGACCAGTTACGGATTGACTCCGATGTGGCCAGACCAATACGGATCTGTTCAAAGTTATTTACGTCAAGCATTTAGTAACCCCTCCGCTCCATGCGCTCGGCTCGTCGCCGCTCATCTTCTTCGTCACTGCCGCGCTCTGGGCGGCTGATATCAATACCGAGTTCCTCAGCGGTGCGGTACACATCTTCGTCAAAGTCACGCATCGAAATTTCGGCGCCACTCGACGCCAGCACTTCGACGTTGAGTGAGAGTGCTTGCATTTCCTTGATGAGCACCTTGAAGCTCTCAGGAATTCCGGGCTGAGGAATATTCTCACCCTTGACAATTGCCTCGTACACCTTGACACGGCCGAGCACGTCATCGGACTTGATGGTGAGAAGCTCCTGCAGGCAGTAGGCCGCGCCGTATGCCTCGAGAGCCCACACTTCCATTTCACCGAACCGCTGGCCACCGAACTGAGCTTTACCACCAAGCGGCTGTTGCGTGATCATCGAGTATGGACCGGTGGAACGAGCGTGGATCTTGTCGTCGACAAGGTGAGCAAGTTTCAACATGTACATATAGCCGACAGTGATCGGCTGATCGTAGGCATCGCCGGTGCGGCCGTTGTAGAGAACAGCTTTGCCGGTCGGCTTGATCAGACGCTCGCCATCGATTGACTCTGGGTGGATGTGTGTAAGGGCTTGTTGGATAGTGGCATGATCGCCAGCGATTTCCGTCTCATCCCAATGCGCACCATCGAAAACCGGGGTGGCAATGTGGACGGCGGGCTTCGTCGTCGGACGTGTCTTCTTTTCTGTGCCTTGTATCGGCGTTTCGCCGACCTTGCCATGCTCGGTTGTCCAACCCCAACGGGCGGCATAGCCAAGATGCGCTTCAAGAACCTGGCCCACGTTCATCCGGCTGGGAACACCAAGCGGGTTGAGCACAATGTCAACTGGCGTGCCATCGGCCAAGTGAGGCATGTCTTCGATCGGCAGGATCTTGGACACGACGCCCTTATTGCCGTGGCGACCAGCCATCTTGTCGCCCACGCTGATCTTGCGCTTCTGGCCAACATAGACCCGAACCAATTCGTTAACGCCTGGCGGCAATTCTTGGCCGTCCTCGCGGCGCAACACCGAAACGCCAATAACCTTACCCGACTCGCCGTGGGGTACCTTGAGCGAGGTATCGCGAACTTCGCGAGCCTTCTCGCCGAAGATGGCACGAAGGAGACGCTCTTCTGGAGTGAGTTCCGTTTCGCCCTTTGGCGTGACCTTACCGACCAGCACGTCGCCAGGATTGACTTCTGCGCCGACTCGGATAATGCCGCGTTCGTCGAGGTCACGAAGAATGTCATCGCTGAGGTTAGGAATGTCACGAGTGATCTCTTCGGCGCCCAGTTTGGTGTCGCGGGCGTCGACTTCATGTTCGTGAATGTGGATCGACGTCAGTACGTCGTCTTTCACGACGCGCTCGCTCAAGATGATGGCGTCTTCGAAGTTGTAACCCTCCCATGGCATGAGAGCCACGAGCAAGTTTTTCCCGAGCGCCAATTCGCCCATGTCGGTTGAAGG
>JAYWAI010000451.1:0-3313 GCA_043782545.1 Acidimicrobiia bacterium | reverse complement strand
TGGACACCATTCGGGCCATCGTCACGTTTGGCATCGTGATTTCGATCTGGACGGACGCAGTACGACTGCCGTTGTTGTACTTCACCGCGTTGATGATGGGTTTCGCGGAGGTGCTGTTCGGAAATGCCGCTCAGGCCCTGTTACCCAACGTGGTTGACGCCCAACAACTCGAGCGAGCAAACGGGTGGCAGTACAGCGCCGAGGTCGCCAGTCGCCAATTCGTCGGCCCGCCGATCGGGTCTTTTCTCTTTGCCGCCGCGGCCAGCGTGCCGTTCATCATCGATGGCATTTCCTTTATCGCCTCAGCCGCGTTGATTCTCACGCTGGGACCCATTCACCGGGCGACTCGCGACATGGGCGTCAACAATCAGTCGGCCGCGCAGCCGCAACGCCGTATGCGTCACGAAATTGCCGAGGGCCTCAAATGGCTCTTCTCCCATCGGCTCTTGCGCACGTTGGCCATCTGTTTGGGCATCATGAACCTGTGCACCAATGGCGCATTCGCAGTGTTGGTGCTCCTTGCCCAAGACCGTTTGCACCTCACCACTCGCGGGTTTGGGGTGATGCTGGCGGCCGCCGCGATTGGATCCGTGGTGGGAGGATTGATCGGCGACCGAGTGAGCCGGGCCATCGGCCAAGGCCTCACGCTCATGATTGCCTCGCTCGTAGAAGGCGGGCAGCTCGTCGTCTTAGGCCTTACTCACAGCCCCGTAATAGCGGTACTGGCAATGGCCATGTCGGGCTTCACAGGCACCATGTGGAACGTGGTGACTGTGTCCCTGCGGCAGCAAATCATCCCTCCGCACCTTTTTGGACGAGTAAATTCGGCCTATCGACTTTTCGGGTTGGGCATGATGCCTATTGGCACCGTCATCGGTGGCCTCATTGCCCACCGTTGGGGAGTGCACATGCCTTTTATCGTGCTCGGCACAGTAATAGTGGCCGAGATGATTCCGATCGGCCTGGTCGCTACCAACGCCGCCATCGCCCACGCACGTGCTGGCGGGGCGACGAGCGACGTCGACCGGGCTTAAGCAGAGCCCGCCACCCCTGCGCCACCATCCACGACGTAGGTTTCACCAGTAATCCACGACGCCTTGTCGCTCACCAAAAATAGCGCCATATTGGCAATGTCTTGTGGCACGCCAAGGCGCTTGGTGGGCAGTCGCTTGGCCAGCGCGTCACCAAAATTGTCGACCAGCACTTTGGCGAAATCGGTCTGTACCAAGCCGGGGGCAATCCCCACTACCCGAGCCGCTGGCCCCAGCTCTGAGGCCAGCTGACGGGTCATGTGAATCAGAGCGGCCTTGGTGAGGTTATACACGCCAAGCGCACCCTCGGCCCGAAGGCCGCCCACTGAGGCAATATTGAGCAACACCTTGCCGGTGGCGCCTTTGAAGCCGTGCTCCCATGCCGCTTGGCTCCAAAAGAGCGGGCCGCGCAAGTTGACCTGAAACGTCTTGTCATAGCGGGATTCATCAACCCCCAACGTGGCCCCGTAGTACGGGTTGGTGGCGGCGTTGTTGACCAGTATGTCAAGCCCGCCGAAGTGTTCGACGGTGGCGGCCATCACCGATTGCCCTGCGGCTGGATCGCCGGCATTGGCCGCGATCACGTGTAACAACTCGGGGGCTACGCCGGCCGCGATGATTTCATCGCGGGCCGCTTCGAGCGCATCATGTTTACGCGACACGAGTACAACTTTGGCGCCAGCGTCGGCGTAGGTATGGGCAATGGCTTGGCCGATGCCGCGCGATGCGCCGGTGACCACGGCGACTTTTCCGTCAAGACGTACTTCCATGAGAACTCCTTTGATAACCCCAGCGAACCTCGTGCGAATAGCCCGGCGTACCATAGCTGGGTGACTCCCCCGAATCGGTTAGCCAACGAATCTTCTCCCTACCTACGCCAGCATCAACACAATCCAGTGGATTGGTTCCCGTGGGGCCCCGAAGCCTTCGCGCTGGCCCAAGCAGGCGACAAGCCAATCCTGCTCAGTGTGGGCTATTCGGCATGTCATTGGTGCCACGTTATGGCGCACGAGTCTTTCGAAAATGACGACGTCGCCGCTGTGATGAATGAACTGTTTGTCAACATCAAGGTAGACCGAGAAGAACGCCCAGATGTCGATGCCATCTACATGGAGGCAGTGCAAGCGATGGCGGGACGCGGCGGCTGGCCCATGACGGTGTTCATGACGCCTACCGGGCAACCGTTTTACGGCGGTACCTACTATCGGCCTGAGCAATTCACCCAACTCATGCACGCAGTGGTCGACGCGTGGCGCAACAAACGAGGCGAGTTGCTCGAGCAAGGTCAGCAACTCACCGACCTCATGGGGCGACTCAACCGAGAAATGACCGCGGCGCAAGACCTTCCGCCGGTGGCTGTTGTGGACAAGGCCATTACGGCTCTGTTTGACCAATTCGACCCCGAGTGGGGCGGCTTTGGTGGCGCGCCAAAATTTCCGTCCACCATGAGCATCGACGCCGTGCTGCGGGCATGGCATCGCACCCAGCGAGCCAATTTGTTGCGCATCGTGACGACGTCGCTGGATGCCATGGCCGCCGGCGGTATGTATGACCACATAGGCGGCGGGTTCGCCCGCTATTCGGTGGATCGCGAATGGCTCGTGCCGCATTTCGAAAAAATGTTGTACGACCAAGCCCTCCTCGCCCGGGTGTACCTGCGGGCCTGGCACGCCACTAGCGAAGAACGGTTCCTGCAAACCGCGACCGAAACCATTAACTACGTGCTAGCCGAAATGACGCACTCATCGGGCGGCTGGTATAGCGCCGAAGATGCCGATTCAGAAGGCGTGGAAGGAAAGTTTTACGTGTGGACGCCCGCCCAAGTTCGCGACGTACTCGGGCCGGATGCTCCCGACGCGTTGGCGTATTGGGACATAACTGAGTCGGGCAACTTCGAGCATGCCAACATCCCCAACCGCATGCACGCCCGCGGCAACCTGGCCCGCCCCGACCATGTTGAGCGTGCGCGCGTCAAACTCTTGGACTCCCGCGCCACTCGCATTCGCCCCGGGCTCGACGACAAAATGCTCACTGAGTGGAACGCCCTCTTTCTGGCGACGTTGGCCGAGGCAGCACGGATCACCAGCAACGCAAGCTGGCTCGCGGCCGCCGTCACCAACGCCGAATTCTTGCTGGCCAATCTGCGCCGCCCCGATGGTAGATGGATGCGATCCTTCCAGCAGTCGGGTGACACGCCGGGCCGGGCTCAACACCTCGCGTATGCCAGTGACTACGCCAACCTCGTCGATGCCTTTACCCGTCTCTATGAGGCAACTGGTCAG
>JAYWAI010000450.1:0-8757 GCA_043782545.1 Acidimicrobiia bacterium | reverse complement strand
GGCAAGTGGCCGCGCCGCGTGTGGGGCACGCTGCTGGGGCCGGCAGCCATTGTTTTGCTGATTGGAAATATCGCCTCGGATCTTCCCGCTGACTATCGCTTTCCGGGAGGCTACGTACACGGTGCTGACACCCGCGCCGTTACGCCGGAAGCGGCTGACTTGGCACGATGGTTCCGCGACACACTTGGGGCCAACCGACGCGTCATCGCCGACCGAAGCGGATCAATGGTGCTCGACGCGTTTGCTCGCGCTCTGTCATCGGCGCCGTCGGAAGCGTTGCCGGTTTGGGACGTACTACTCAAAGCCGAGCTACCCAGTGCTGACACGATGGCTCCCTTTGAAGCCGGTGGCTTCAGGATGATGCTGGTCGATAAGCGCAACACCAAATATCTGCCCCGCATTACCTATTACATCGATCAACAAGAGCCGGGGCGCTATGGACGTGTCGACCCGCTACCCATCGAAACGGTCACGAAATGGGCCGACGTGCCGTGGGCAATTCGCATCTATTCCTCAACCTCGTATGACTTGTACCGATTGGACTACGACCAGTTTCACGCCATGGAATCAGGAACCCACTCATGATCGCTGCCTTTCTCGAACGTCGAGATTTGACCACGAGACTCGCAGCCTATGAGAGCGGCGATCGGGCGTTTTTGTTGGCCATCGGCGGCACGCTTTTGGTACTCGTACAATTTGCCCCGGGACCAATACGAGTGATCTTCGGATTCATTTTGGCCTTCACGATACCGGGACTTGCTGTGTTGTCTGTCGCATTTCGAGAGCAAAGCGATACAACGGCTCACCTTCGTGGCGCCCATCGATTTGGCCTCGTGGTGATGCTGAGCATTTCGTCGCACATAGCGTTGGCGCTGGGTGTCTATGCACTTGGCTTCACCATGTCGCGCATGACCGTGATGATCTCGTTGCCGATCCTCATTTTCGCTTCCGCACTGCATGCCATATTGCCCACGTTGCGCGGCAACGCGATGGTTACTGAAGATGATGTGATCGACTACGAACCGGCCGGAGCGCTCGTGCCCGACAACGATCACGCGGCGTATCTCGCCTCCGCCCAGCAAGGACGTCGATGGGCGAGCCGTTGGCCATCGGTAGCTGGACTGATACTCGCCTCAGCGGTCGGCGCCATGGCGATCATCGTGGGCCTCAAAGTCCTGCCCGAGCCGGAAGGTACGACGTTTGCGACGCTGTCGTTGTCGGGGCCGTGGTCGGCAATCGACCATGCCACCGCAGTAGATCGAAATGGCGATGTCGCTATCCAAGTCGTACTGACTAACAATTCATTCAACACCGAGACCTACTCGCTCATTGCTTCGGCCGGCGACAATACCTGGCGGCCGAGAACATTTACTTTGGCGGGCGGCGGCCATTGGGAAGGCGTGGTCGCCGGTCACGTGGGGGTCAACGAATGTCTCACGAAGATTCAAATCGGGGTAACTGGCGTGCCGAAAGACCCCACGAAAGCTGAGACCGATCCTTCAAAAACGGTGAGCCCGCTGATTGTTTGGGCTGGCCCACAAAACGAATTGCCGTGCGCCGGACCGTTTTCGAAAGAACAAGCGGTCATCAAGTTCAAACCACAAGATGCCTCGGGCACCACATCAACAACGACCAGTGAAAGCACTCAAGGAGCCCAGGGATGAGCGGAACCAAACAAGCCAAACCACCGGTGGGAACAGCGGCGGCGTTCGCGATGAGTCCCGGCGAGCTCGTCGATAGATTACGTACGGGGGGCTTGCTGAAATCAGACCGCGGCATACCCGTGGCACTCCACGTTTCCAGTGACTTGGCGGGCGATATCGGCGGCCTGCTCAGCACGGATTATCAACAGGTGGACGGTGCCGCGCTGTTGGCCGGCTTCGATGACGCGTGGGCTGATGTGTGCAGCAAATTGCCAGCTGGCCATTACCACGACTCTGGTTCTGGACTCACCAAAGTGGCCTGGATTGTGGTGCGTGCCACTCGGCCCGCCAAGGTGGTCGAAACCGGTGTGGCGCAAGGCGGTACAAGCGCGATGATTCTTCGAGCACTGGATCTCAACAACTACGGCCACTTGTACAGCATCGATTTGCCAGAGCTGCGTTTCATTCGCGACGGCAGAGTCGGTTCGGTAGTTCCCGAGCATCTTGTTGGGCGTTGGACCTACATCCGAGGTGCGAGCCACCGCAAGCTCGTGCCACTGCTCAACAAATTAGGGTCGATCGACGTCTTTCTGCATGACAGTTTGCACACTGACGCCAACATGCGTTTCGAGCTGGAGACGGGTTGGCAACACCTGCGCGAAGGTGGCGTGCTACTGAGCGACGATGTCAACATGAATCGGGCGTTTCTGGAAGTGGCGGGGCTGCGTACGAAGTGGATGTTGGCCAATGCCGAGCCCACGAAAGACGGCGCTTACGGCATTGCTTTGCGTCGTCCTGGTTCGCCGTCGATGCGGCGAGACGACGTGCAGAGAGATGAACTGGCGCAGCGGCGAGCATCACACGCGTCGAGCGCCGGGTCAGCGCCGCTGTAGTACCTTTTCGTACATTTCGCGGACCTGGGGAACGACCGATGCAGCGGTAAATCGTGGCAACTTGGTTCTCGCCGCTTCACCCAATCGCTGGCGTTCGCATGGGTCGGCGAGAAGGCGGTTGATGGTGGCGGTCCAGGCATCGGCGTCGGTCGGAGGGAGCAAAATTCCTTCCACCCCAGAGGTGATTTGATCGGGAATCCCGCCCACGTTGGCCGCCACAATCGCTCGTCCACACGCCATTGCCTCCAGCGTTGTATTCGGGAACGGCTCGCCCCATTGCGACGGCACGACCGCAACCGCGCAATGTGCCCACGCCGCGATCACATCAGCGTGAGCGACGTTGTGAATGACGGTCACGCCATCTGACCACGTGGTAGGGCCGTCGGGCCGTGGGCTACCAGCAACCACTAGAGGAGCGCTGGGCCGGTCATGACGGGCATAGATTTCGTTGAGTAGGCCGACGCCTTTGTGCATGCCGAGCGCTCCGGCGAAGAACACGTAGTCACCTGTAGGAGGCACAAAACTGGGCCGAGGGGGCAGGTTCTGTGGATCAAGTGGAGGAATGGAGGTGAAGCTGGTGATGACCGAACTGGGTTGGCCGTGCATCACTTTTTGGTTGAAGCGCGCCACCTCACCGCATACCGAAGCGAAGTGTGAAACATGCTTGTGAAGCGGCGTCGAGATCGACATGCCAACGCTCAAGCCTGTGCCTTTCAAACGCCCGTAACTTTGAGAAGCGCACGAAATGCATTTGGTAAACCCAGGACCAGAACAGGCCTGTTCATCGGGATCTTGTCCAGTCTTTTTCACGCATGCCAAGCCGTAGTCGTGCATGGTGACCACGATGGGGGCGAGCTTGCGAACCTGACGCGACAGCGCCGAATACATGATCCAACCGTGGGCATGAATGATGTCGGGCTTGACTCGTTCGACGACGTCGGCGAGTTGGGAGGCGAGGCCATGATCTGGCACGGTGGGGTGAAAGTTGTATTTGCTGTCGGCGTAAAACCGGTCGAGCAACTTTGCCCAGCCGCGCATCCTGATGACGTTGACGCCGTCGTTGGATTCAGTTTCGGGGAGATCATCTCGGCCTAACGTCACGACCGTTACCTCATCGCCGCCTGCGGTCAACGTGTTCGCCAGTGTCTGCACATGACGCTCCAATCCGCCGATCGTGGGCGGGTAGAAATCACTGAGTTGCAGAACCTTCATGAGTATTCCTTTTTCGCGTTGAACGACGAATGCCATACACAATTGCCACTGCCACTGAACCGGCGGTTTGGCTAATGGCCCAACCGGCACCGGCGCCCGTGATACCCCAGTGTGGTACCAGGATGTAGGCCAGAACACAGCTCATAGCGGCCATGGAGAGGTTGAGAGCAGCCGCTTGCCTGTGCTGATTTCGCAACCGCATCAAGCTGGTGGCGATGCTAGTGATGCCGTCGGGAATCGCGGCGGCAACGAGTACCAGCACCATCTGGTAGCCAGCTCGTGAGTATCCAGGCCCAAAGAGCCCGAGCGCAAAGCGACCAAACACAATCGACCCGATTGCCAACGTCGGCAGGACCTTGGCAATGAATATCACACTGGTGCGCGTCAGCGTGCTGAGATCTGCGCCAGGCTCGGCGCCGCTCGCCAGCAGCGTGCCCGCTGCCCCGTTCGACACCACGAAAAACAGGCTCCCTAACATCCACGCCACATAAAAGTGAGCGTTGTCGGTTGAGGATGCTCGGTTGATCACGATGAGGGGCAACACATACATTGGGAGCCGTCCACCCATATTGGTGAGAAAGTGCCAACCGGTGGTGCCCAGCATGTGGTGGACAGATCCAGCCACTTCGTGGCGTTTGAACGACACGGATCGGTGAAGACGACGGAACTGAATTGTCAACGAGCACACCACGCTCAAAAGCGTTGCTGCCACCCACACAATCGTGAGGTTGACCGAGGACCGCGACATGCCAACGGCAGCCACAGCAATCAGCATGATCAGCTTGCCGACCCCGAATCCTGCGTTTCGGATGAGCATGGCGTCCGCTCGGCGATCGGCCATAAACGCACCGTCGATCAAGTTGGCCATGGTCCACGTGGCGGCACCGATGCTTACGAGGCCCAGTGTGATGCCGAGGCCCATCGCGGCGCTCCCGGTGCCGTGCGGGCGACTTATCAGGGCAGTGATCAAGCCTGTGATACACCCGACAACCCCGACAAACGCCAATGCGGATCCGACTTTGGCAGCCCAGTCTTTGCTGTCGGATTTGGGAAGATTCTGAACGAGCCACGTGTCAAGGCCACCGCTGGCGAACAGGCTGGCCAGGCTGATAGCGGCGATCGCTGCGGTGGCGACTCCGATGGCGTCTGCAGTAAACCAGTGCGCGGCAACCAACCAATAGGCGTAGCCCAACGCCGCGTTGAGACCCGTGGTGCCAATGACGTGGAAACTGTTGGCGGCCAGGCCCAGGGGGTTGCGATGGTGTGGGTGATGGGGTGAGGTTTCTGACGAAAAAAGAGGTGGCTCGATGGGCCCCGCGATGGGGCCACCGGTGGCCGGCAGGTAACGGCTGAGTGGCGCGGCAGCAGTGGTTGTCGGTGTGACTTCGTTCGTTTCCACACTTCGTTGTCGGCATCTAACGGGCGAACCTGAGTCGAAATATCAGGCGTGTGGTCCAGGTCACTGCTTGATTCCTGGTCGCGAGTTTTCCATCCTGGCTTATAGATGTGAGCCACCTGCCGATAGCTGTGTGTGACCATTGCGCACCCGTATGTCCGCCGACAACGTCACCACCGCGTTGGAGCGCTGGCGCTGTTGGTCGGCTTGCTGAGTTCGGTGGCAATTGCCGCGACGGCAAACGCGGGTGAATCCCAACACGCTTTGGGGAGAGTCGGCACGATTTTGCCCAGCGCGAACGCGTCGACGACCGCTTCGACGACCACGTCAACTGCCTCTTCGGCGCCCTTGCCGCCAGCAGATCCCGCATTGCTCAAGATGCTTGACCTCGTTGACACCGACGTACTTTTCTTGGACAACAATCGGATTTTGATCCCGTTGCGAGCTATTGGGTATGGCCTCAATGTGCGCCTCAATGGGCAAGTGGCGCAACGGGGCGTGTCATTCCCACTACCTGCAGGCGTCAAGCCCATTGCCTTCATTGGTCGCATTGCCGTGTCGGCTGACGCCCAGGGCGGATTCTTGGAAACCTCAATCGAGGGCGAGCCGACTTGGTCGCTTGACCTGGGGCCAGCGGCCAGAAACAACGATCTCATTCCTGTATCCGTGCCGATGGACAAATCCATTGTGCGATCAAATCGTATCAACGTCAACGTGGCCACGCGCCTGCATTCCTACGACGACGCTTGCGAAACCAGCTTGTTGGGTGCCTGGACCGAAGTCCGCGACGGCGCGATTATCGTGGAAGGCCTTCCCGCCAAGCCTCAGACCGTGGCATCGTTCATGCCCGAGTTGCTCAAAACGTTGCGTATTGTGGTGCCCGACAAGCCGACCACCGCCGAGGCGTCAGTGGCGTTGGAGTTGGCCGCGGCCGCGACCCGTCGCACCAGTGGCGGTCGGGTTGACATTGAAATCGACACCGTCAAGAAGGCCTCTGCGCTTAAGTATTCCCCGTTGGCTCGAACGGTCACCATTTCTGAAAATGCGCCTGCCGAATTGCAACTCGTGGACGGCCTAGCCGGCGACGTGACGCTTTCAGTGGGAGGAAATGCCGACGATCTCGCCCGATCCGGGAAACTGTTGGCCGGCAAACTCACGGGCCTTGCTGTTGGCTCGGTGGTGTCGGCTAACGATGTCGTCGAGCCAATTTCGGTGACGCCGGGGCACTCAACGCTGGCTGATTTGAATCAGGGCAACCTGTTGATTTCAGGTGTGGGTCGCCTCGAGCTTCCGATCTATATGAATCAATCCACCTTTGGCGGCCCAATCTCCCGAGCCCTCATTCATCTCGATATCGCCTATACGCCGCTCGCCGATGGCGGTCGGGCCTCCTTGCAGGTGCTGGTGAACGGCATCATGCAAGAAGCTCAGGACCTCGGTAAAACCGGTAAAGCAACGGTTGATGTCGTGCTCGACGCCGAAACGGTACAGCGTGACATTGGTATGGCTATTCGGGTGGACTACACACCCCCTGGCCAAAAATGTGCACCGGGAGAATTCCCGTTCACGTTCCAAATCAAGCCCACGTCGACGATCGATGTGAGCCGTGGTCAGTCGCTCAAGGCCACTTTTGACCGCTTCCCTCAAGTCCTGGTAGAGGACTTCCCCATCGGCATTGATGTATTGGATCCCGATCGGTTAGCCCTCGGCGTTGGCCTCGTGACGGCGCTCCAACGCCAAGCCGGGGTGCCCCTTCACCCGCGAGTCATCACCGTCAACGACGTGGCTGACGTGACGGGCGCCGCGGTGATCATTTCTGCGAATACGCCCGATCTCAAGCAGTTGGCACCACCATTTCTGGCCGCGCCGCTCAAGGCCGTAGATCAACGACGGGGCCAGAAATTGGACCTCGGTGTTGATGATCCCTTCGCCGTGTTGACGGCATATTCGCTAGCGGATTTGGCCGGTACCGCGGCCACGACCGCTGCTGCGACGGGCGCCACGACGGCACCGATCCGCAATAGCGATCGGGATCGACTTCTTCTCACGTGGAATAAAAACCCAAAATATGCTCATGATCTCGTCGAGTCGCTCAACACACCCACACAAAATTGGGCCAGCCTGTCGGGTGACACCTACGTGGAGGCAATTGGCACGCCGCCACTGAATTTGCGTTTGCGTTCTGATCCCACCGCGGCTGCTCCGGGAGAATTGCCGATTACCCATGCGTTGCGTGGCAAAGCGATTCAGATTGCCGCAGTCGGCTTGGTGTTTGTCATTGTGATCTTCGTACTCTTGCAGCGCCGCGGCCGGAAACGACGTAAGCAATTTGAGGCTGACTTGAGAGAAAAGATTATCTCCGAACAGGCTAAGTTGGCATGACCAAAACACTCGACCCTCGCGAAGTGACGCCAGAACGAATACTGCTCGGGCTGGAACGCAACGAGTTTGTGCCGTACTTTCAGCCCACTGTGTCGCTCATAGACGGGGCCATCACGTCCCTCGAAGCGTTGGTGCGTTGGCATCATCCCGAGTGCGGCACGCTACTCCCCGGCGCGTTTCTCGGCGTGGCTGAAGCCAGCGACCTCATTGTTGAAATTGGCTCAATGATGCTGCGATCGGTCGGGGCATTGGCAGAAAATTTCCGTTGCCGTCGCGGCGATCACATCAAGGTGTGGGTCAATCTCGCAGCCCAACAACTTGCCGAGCCTGAGCGTCTCCTGAACGACGTCCGAGGCGCGATCCGGGAGTTGGGATTCGACCCTCGACGAATCGGTTTTGAAGTTACGGAGTCTGGCGTCATCTCCGACATGACCTCTGCCGTTGCTGTGCTGAGCGACTTGCGCGATTTGGGCTTCGACGTTGCCATCGACGACTTTGGAACGGGGTATGCGTCGCTGACGTATCTGCGTCGCCTGCCCGCCACATTGGTCAAGATCGACCGGTCATTTGTGGGTGCCGTCGATGGGTCGTTGGCTGACGCGGCAATCGTCGAAGCGGTTACCGAACTCTCGCATGCGCTGGGCCTCAAAGTGGTGGCCGAGGGCGTGGAAACATTCGAACAGCTCGAGGGAGTTGGTCGCCTCGGTGTGGACGCCGTCCAAGGATTCTATTTTTCACGGGCATTGCCAGCCTCAGAGGTCTACCCAATGTTGACCCAGGATTGGTGTGGTCAACGCGGTTTGACGGCACCGCGAATAGATCGCGACACTCGAGCGGAAGCCCTTCCTGGGGCGGGCAGCCCACGTGCGCAATTGCTGATGTCGGTGTTGGACGTGTCGCCCGACTCGGTGATGATGCTGGAAGGTCCGGCCAGCTGTCGGCCGATCGGGCCTCGCATTGTGTATGTCAACAAGGCGTTCGAGCGTGAGACCGGATATCGGGCTCATGAAGTGTTTGGCAAACGAACATCAATGCTTGACGCCCCGACCACGGATCCCGTCACGATCGCGTTGATGGCCGACGCGATGGACGCCACTGAACCGATCACGGTCGAGCTACGCAACCAACGCGCTAACGGCGTCGAGTACCCCTGCGAAATTACGCTGAGCCCCATTTTGGACGAAAGGGGCAAGGCCACCTATTGGCTCGAAGTCCGTCGTGACCGTACGGA
>JAYWAI010000449.1:0-3324 GCA_043782545.1 Acidimicrobiia bacterium | reverse complement strand
AACACGGCGCCGCCATCGCCACACACAAGACCAATACTCACGTGCGTGTCGGCGAAGTACGAGCTCTCGGCCATGAAAACCATGTCGCACGCCACGGCCACGTTGCAACCCAACCCGACCGCGGCACCGTTGACGGCGGCCACGACAGGCTTGTGGAAATCGGCCATGGCGTCCATCAATCGCTTGGCTCCACGCAGCTGGTCACGACGATAGTCGGGGTCCTCATAGCTCTTGATGAAATTGGGAATATCGCCACCCGAGCTAAACGCTTTACCAGCGCCGGTGAGCACGACGGCGCGCACTGAATCATCTTGACCAAGGTGCCACCAGATGTCTTGCATGGCCACGTGAATGTCGTCGATGAACGCGTTGCGCATATCGGGATTGTTGATCGTGAGAACGGCGACGGGGCCATCTTGCTCAACAAGTAGGTAGGGCGTGGGTGCATAAGCCATGACATTCTCCAATTTGTTTTCGTCTAATTTTCGGCTACCGAAGGAGGCTTCGAGCCGACCTCGAACAAAACTTGACACTAGTGTTAAGTCGGCCCGATCGGGGCAATTCGTACGAAGGATTTCGCCATGACTGACGCGCCAGCGTTCCGCTTTCTCCACGTGTGTTACTGCTGCAATGATGTTGACTTGGCGGCAAATTTCTTTGTCGACGCGTTGGGTATGCGATTGACGATGCGCACGCCGTTGGAGTCTTCCGACGGAGAACTTCTCGGCATGGACCGCATCATCACGTCGGCCGCCGCTTTTGTATACGACCGTCGTGGCCCACGCACCAGCCCGGCCATCGAAGTACAACAATGGGCCGACCCAGAAGCCACCGGCGTGCCGTCACTTGACCCGTTTGAAGTGGGCATCAAATCACTGGGTTTCAGCGTGCCCGATCTCGACGACGCGCAGGCCCTCCTAGAAGCCCACGGCTGCACGCTTGGCGCTTGTGGCGTTGGCCCCACTGGCGCCGAGAGCCGCATGATGATCGACCCTACCGGCACACCAATTGAGCTCCTGGCCGACGCCGACCTCGTGGCGCCGGCCACGCAGATGCACCATCTGCGGATCACCGTCACCACCATTGACGATTCAATGCCGTTCTACAGCGCACTTGGCTTCGAAACGATCACACGAAACAAGTTCACCGATGCCCGCTTTGCCGGTGTCACGTTTGGTGTCGTGGCCGAAGTCATTCGGCTGCGCTTGAGCGACGAACCCTTCGAAGTACAACTCGTGCAATGGCACACACCGTCGGGTCACGGCCGTCACTACGCAGAGCCCAACCATTCCGGCGTGTACCGTGCTGCGCTCGGCGTCGGTGACACGGTGGCCTCCTACGATCGGCTCACTGCGGCCGGGATGACGTTTGATCGCCACCCGCGGCTGGTGGAACTCAAAGGCACACCGGTACCCGATATGTGGATCACGTTCATCAGCGATCCCGATGGCATCCCCTACGAATTCGTCCAACGCCCGCGAGACGTCTTTCGGGCATGACCTTTAGAGCACGCCGACGCCCCGTGGCCTTTACGCCAGGTCGCTGATCATCGGGGAGTAGTGATCCAGGAATGCCAACGTGGTGTCGGGCTCGTCCCACTTCGCGCGGCCTGATCCGAGCACGACACGCTGTATGCCCAGCTCTTTGTAGCGCTTCAGCAAGTCAAACGTGGGGTCACCAAAAACGATCATGGTGACAGGAATCTCACCGCGCCCGGCCTCGGTCGCAGCAGCCCGAAATTTGCCCACGACGTACTCAACACGTTCTGGCGTAAAGCCCAAAGAGATATCAATCGGCATCCATTCGTCAGCCCACCGCACGGCGTGTTGGGTGCCGAGCTTTCCCCCTGCTCCCATGAGCACGGGCACGCTCGGTTGCTGCGCCGGTTTCGGAAATGACCACACCGCATCGAAATCGTAAAACTCCCCGTGATGCTCAGAATTTTCGTCTTGCCACAGCGATCGGAGTGCGCTCACGCAATCTTCAAGTGCCCGGTAACGCATGCGCCAAGGAATCGGGCGATGGTTGGCCAGTTCCTCCACGTTCCAACCAACGCCAACACCGAACAGCAAGCGTCCGCCCGACAGCACATCAAGCGTCGATGCGCTCTTAGCCAAATCCATCAGATCGTGCTCAAGCGGTAACGCCACCCCGAGGCCCAACTTGAGTGACTCAGTGGCCGTGGCAGCCACCGTAAGGCTCACGAACGGATCCATCATGCGCGTGTATTGCTTGGGCATCTCGCCACCAGCGGGATACGGCGTCATCCGTGAGGCGGGAATATGGGAATGCTCCCCGATAAAAAGTGAATCAAATCCGCGTTCTTCCAAGGCACGGGCGAGAACGTCGGGCCGGACATCTTCCGGCGTGTTCATTGACGTATAGCCGACCTTCACGCTGCCGCTCCCGCGTTCGTCAACACGACGACTTTGCCGAAGGCATGGCGGTCAGCAACCCACCGCAACGCCTGCGCCGTTTGTTCCAATGGGAAGGTGGCCGACACGTGCGGCACCAGGCCGCCGCTGGCCAACAGGGCCATCAGTTCCTGAGAGTCGCGTTGTGATTCTACCGCCATAAAGTGAGCGAAAGTGCGCATTTCGAATCCCTTGATTACCACCCCTTTGAGCAACACCAGGTTGAGTGGAATGCGAGGAATTTCTCCAGAAGCAAATCCGACGGTCACAAACCGCCCACCCCATTTCATGGCCCGCAACGCCCGCTCGGCAAGTGGTCCGCCGACCGGATCGATCACTACATCGATGCCACCTGGAGCGACTGCCTTGAGCGCGTCTCGAAGGTCGGTCGACGAGTAGTCGACCGTATGCGCCGCTCCCCGCTCCCGGCACAAGGTCGCCTTGTCAGCACTCGACACACATGCCACCACCGTTGCTCCTCGAGCAATCGCCACCTCTACTGCGGCCAAGCCCACACCGCCTGCGGCACCCAACACGGCCACTACCTCGCCGGGTTGCACCTCGGCCACGCTACGTA
This sequence comes from Acidimicrobiia bacterium, assembly GCA_043782545.1. GTDB lineage: Bacteria > Actinomycetota > Acidimicrobiia > Acidimicrobiales > JBBRKR01 > JBBRKR01. The sequence continues at coordinate 333 of JAYWAI010000449.1, read as the reverse complement.
GTGCGTGATACGCCGTGGCGTGTGCCACCCAAAAACCCGATGCAGCGGCCATCGACACGCCGTCGGGTACTCGTCGGAAAACCGTCTCAGGGCCGGCAATGTATTCCGCGAACGCGCCCCGCATCGAGCTGCCGAAAACGCGATCCCCGACCGCCCATTTCGTGGCGCCCTCGCCGACCTCGGTCACCACGCCAGCGAATTCGCTGCCGGGCGTGAAGGGCGTCGGAATCGACATTTGGTACTGGTTGGCAACGATCAAAACGTCAGGGAAATTTACCGCCGCGGCGTGCACACACACCACCACTTCCCCGGGTGCCGCTACTGGCATTGGAC
>JAYWAI010000448.1:0-3331 GCA_043782545.1 Acidimicrobiia bacterium | reverse complement strand
GCCGCGGTGGGTGCCGACGAACTGATTCTCGTCCCTGCCTCGAGCGACCCGGAGCTGGCGACCAGGCTCACCGACCTGGCGGGTACCGCCTGAAAGCAACTGGCGGGTACCGCCTGAAATTCGACGCTCGACGCGGCTGGTGGTAACCGGTTACCGGTAGTGTCCAAACTCATGGCCATGCCCAAAGATCAACCAATCATCGACACCATGATCGGCTTCCCTATGGGAAGCAAGAAGGAGGTGTACAACTTCATAACGAAGCAGTTAAAAGACGCCGACTCAAAGGAAAATTTCACGTTCCCGGCGCAGTACATGTTCAAAAATGTGCCGGATGAGGCCCATGATGGCGAAGATCCGATCAAAGTCACGCTGGATCAAATGGACAAGTACAACATCGCGATTGGCATGATCAGCGCCGACGGTGAGCAGGGCCAGCGGGCGCTCACCAATCACCCCGACCGCTTCGTTGGTTGCCTGTCTATCGACCCCAATGAGGGCGTCGATGCGTTGCGAGCCATGACAAAAGCTAAAGAGATGTGGGACATTCGGTCGATCACGTTGTTTCCTTCTGGCACCTTTCCCCAAGTAGCCATCAATGGCAAATTGGCCTATCCCGTGTACGCCAAAGCGTGCGAGCTCGACGTGGCCGTGTTCTGTTGTGCTGGCGTTCCCGGGCCACGTTTGAAGATGGAGCCCCAACGCGTCGAGCACATTGACGAAGTGATGTACGACTTTCCTGAGCTCGTGTTTGTGACCCGACACGGGTGCGAGCCGTGGACTGAATTGGCGGTGAAGCTGATGCTCAAATGGCCCAACCTGTACTACTCAACCAGTGCGTTTGCGCCGCGCCATTACAACGAGCGCATCATCAATTACGCCAACACCCGTGGTGCCGACAAGATGCTGTATGCGGGTTATTACCCCATGGGTATGGAGCTGAGCCGCATCATGGGTGACATGCCCGACGTGGCTTTCAACGAGGACGTGTGGCCCAAGTTCCTGTACGGCAACGCAGCCAAAATTCTCAAAATCGCCTAAGCCGCGCTGAGCACAACCGGCCTTTGTTATGAAGCGACCGACATGATGTCGCTTTGTTATGAAGCGACCGACATTATGTCGGCCATGCCGGATGGGTCGTGGCGGCCAATCGACATGTGTTCGAAAATGCCATGCCCGACCGCGCCATCATGTGACCCGCCGACCTGCGTGGCTCGCGCCACAAAGTCGATCGGAGCCCAACCCACGCGACCAGCCACGGCGGGATCACTCATGTCGTACGTCTGATTGGCGACGTACCCGCGGCCCATCCAACGGCCATGGTTCCAATCGGGATCAGCCCCGTAACCGCAGCCCACGTTGAGCGCCATGCCGCCCAGAAGTTCGATGTTCACGGTAAAGGGCTTGCGGCCGCGTTCGGCCAAATGCAGCACTGCACCCGTCGGGTAACGGCTCCCGGAACGATACGTAATGTCGACATCCGGCCAGCCGAGTTGCTCTGTGTGACGCCCCGACGACGCCGGAAACATGCGGACCGCTTCCGTCAACACACGGTGCCCATCAGGGCCTTCTTGGAGAATCACCATGATCGAGTGGTCGTCGAATCGCAGTGGCACCCAGCACCACCACATACCCAGTTCGTGCTCAGTGTTGTACCGGGTGGGTGGCTCGGATTCGCCCACTGGCCGGATGCCCCATGAGCGATCGCGGGTGCCCGTCCAGGTGTCGTGTGTGACGGCGAAATCTTGGCCGTCGGCAAACACGGTGCCTTCCCACAAGCCGGTGCCGGCGAAGCGGCAGGCGTCGAGTTGGATCTTGGCACCATTGCGGGTGATGTGTTGGGGCTCGTCGATGGGCGCGGCAGCTGCCGTCCACGTGATGTCGTAACCAACGCCGTCAGGGGCGTTGTTGTCACAAATCAGGCGCACCTTTTCGAGCGGCTCGATGACCTCTACCCGGAATGGGCCTACGTGCATATCTAGCTTGTTGTCATGCGAGGCGTCACTGGCCCGGGTGGTGTGCTGTTTGCCATTCATGCGCACGCAGCCATAGCCATCCACCACACCCAAGTTGGGGTATATGCCGTACCCCGTGATCAGCTGCACGGCTCCGTCGCGGCTCATAGCTTGAAAAATATTGCGGTCGTAGAAGTTGCGATCGCTGGTGGCCACGTATCGCATTGACATCGGCACTTGATGGATCGGATACTCGTCGAGTGGGTGCGGCATGGCGGCCTCCTGGTGCGGCGTCAAAGCGAATTAATCGGTTGTTCGGGCACCCTACCCAAGTATCGAGTTGGATGGCGCGTTGTGCGACGAGTTGCGGCATGATTCACGCACGTTGTGAAGCACGCCATTGTTGAGGGGAACGACATGTCAGACACTGCATCAACCGATCCAAATGCGCCAGGAAATGAACGACCCGATCAATCCACGCGCGACCCCGAGGTGCTCAGCCGCCAACTTGGGGAATGGCTCGCTGCTCAACTCAACCTGGATGCTCCAGCGATTGTGTCGGGGCTGACGTCGCCCAAGGCCAACGGTATGTCGAGCGAAACAATCTTGTTCGACGCCGTGTGGGGCGGCGAGTCGCACGCGCTGGTGGCGCGATTGTCGCCTGATGCGGGGGCTGTGCCGGTGTTTGAGTCGTACGACTTGGCCATGCAGGGCAACGTCATCAGAGGCGTCGGTGCACATTCAAACGTGCCCGTGCCCGAGGTGATCGGCATCGACGATGGGTCGCTGTTGGGCAGCGAATTTTTTGTGATGCGCCGAATCGAGGGCGAGGTGCCGCCCGATGTGATGCCCTACAACTTTGGCGACTCATGGCTGTTTCACGCGTCGCTAGAAGACCAACGCCGACTGCAAGATTCCAGCGTTGCAGCGTTGGTTGGCGTGCACGGTATCGACGATGCCGCCACCGTGTTTCCGGTGCTCGACACGCCTGGCGACACTCGCTCGCCACTACGACGGCATGTAGATGCGCTCAAGCACTATTACGAATGGTCGATGGACGGCCGCACGCTTGATGTGGCCGATGCGGGGTTTGCGTGGCTCGAGGCAAACTGGCCCACCAACGAACACGACGCCAGGTTGTCGTGGGGCGATGCCCGCATTGGCAATATGATGTTTCGCGACTTCGCGCCCGTAGCCGTTTTCGATTGGGAAATGGCGTCGATTGCGCCGCGCGAAGTTGATCTCGGCTGGATGATTTTCTTGCACAGGTTCTTTGAAGATTTGGCTACCGGCTACGGATTTCCGCACATGCCTCACTTCATGCAACGCGCCGACGTGGAAGCAGAGTACGAGCGTGTCAGCGGCCATACGCCGCAATG
>JAYWAI010000447.1:0-3337 GCA_043782545.1 Acidimicrobiia bacterium | reverse complement strand
GATCAAGCCATTGACCCGCGTGATGCCGATGGACCAGACGATCCGCGCATGTCGACCTACACCGGCGTGTTACCGGGCTTCGAGTGTGTGCTGGATCTCAGCGATGATTCCACCGCGTTTCAAACCTGGCTGGGCACGCTTGGCTACGACGGCCTGCTGACCTATGGCCATGCGCTGTTCACCGAAAACGAACGGCCGGCCGAGCATTCATCAACCGCGTTCACCACCAACACCATTATCGACTGGATCGATGCCCAGACCGAGCCGTGGTTTGCGCACGCCAGCTATCTCCGGCCCCATCCGCCACTGGTGGCCGCTGGCCATTACGCCACCATGTTTGACCCCGCCGACATGCCCACGCCGATAGCCCCCATGGTCAATCCGCACCCGCTGCATCAGGCATATCTGGATCATCCGTACCGATCCTCGCCGAAGGACCCCAACGAGATGCGCAAGTTGCAAACGCAGTACTTCGGCCTCATCGCCGAGCTCGACGATCAGCTCGGCCGCCTGTGGCAATGGCTGCGCGATCGCGACTTGTGGCACAACACCATCATCGTGGTCACGGCTGATCACGGCGAGCAACTTGGCGACCACGGCGTGATGAACAAGCTGGGCTGGTTTGAAGAGAGCTATCACGTTCCCGGCATCGTGCGCGACCCGCGACACCCCGAGGGTTTCGGCTCCGTCGTGAAAAGGTTCACGGAAAACATCGACCTTTTTCCGACGCTGTGCGACGCCTTCGGGCAACCCGTGCCCACCCAGTGCGACGGTGTGCCGCTGACACATTTCTTGCAAGGCAATGCTCCGCCCTGGTGGCGTGATGCCGCTCATTGGGAGTTCGATTGGCGCTTTCGACGCATCGGCGTCGACGACCCGCAGTGGCCGTGGGATCGAGAATTCGAGAGCAACAATCTGGCGGTCGTGCGCAACGAAACTCATGCCTATGTGCAATTCGGTGACGGCAGCTTTTTGTGTTTCGACCTCGCCGCGGATGCCACCTGGCGCACACTCGAGCACGATCCCGCCGTCGTGCTGCCGCTTGCCCAAAGTATGTTGACGTGGCGCAGTCGACACACCGAACGCACATTCACCGACATGCTCACATTCAAAGGCGGCATTGGCCGCGTGCCCGAATTTCCAACAGTCTGATCAGGTTCGCAAAATTGCTAGCGAGCCGTGCTGATTCCAGACAAGTGCTGAGTCCAGGTAAGTTGCGCTGATGCAGACATTCGTCGTGGGCGACATCACTGTTCGCCGCATTTCATTCATACCCGATGTCACCCTCTCCGGGCCAGCGCTCAGCATGACCGTGGAAGAAATTCACGACTGCCAAGAGTGGGGCGCATGGTGCTCATCGCCAGATGGACACGGGTTGCGAATCGGCATCACGGTCACCGTGATCGACGCCGGCGATGAACGAATCGTGGTCGACCCCATGGGTGCCGCCGATGACTTCTTCCGATCACGCGCCTCAGCTGTCGACACCCAAAAGGCGGCCGCTGTCCTCCTGAAATCTCACGAGATTCCTATCGAGTCGGTCACCACCGTGGTGATGGCGCACCTCGACGGCATCGGCCTGGTCGCCGCCTACAATGTCGATAATAATTCATGGTCACCATTTTTTCCGAACGCCCGAATCCTCATGCATCCCATCGAGATTGCGTTCCTACGCGGCCAAGACATCGACGACGTCGAACAAGCGCCCCAAGGCCTTGGAGCGTTTCGACAACTACTCGACACTGGCCACATCACTCCGTTGACCGCACCAGGCGCGATTGCTCACGGCGTCACCGTGGAGCACACCGGCGGGCATTCTGAAGGCCATTGCATCGTTCGTATCGCTGCGGACAAGCCCGATGATGCCGGTACGACACCCGATCTCGTGATGGTGGGCCACTTAATCGTGCAGCCGCTCAACATCAGCTTGGGCGCCCGTGAGGGGCTCGACTTTTTTCCCGCCGACGCGCAGCACTGGCGCGACGCCCTGTGCACGGAATCATCGACGCTCGGTACGGTGCTCTACGGCCCGCTGTGGCCCTCTCCCGGCGCCGCAACCGCAAAACCAACCGCCGGTGGCGGCTGGCAACTGAGCCCCGTCAGCGACTCAGAAGTTACGAGCGTGGCGAGCGTTAGTCGTTGATACTGGCGAAGTCGGGCGGGCGTCGCTCCGCAAAGGCCCTCAGCGCTTCATTGTTGGCTGGTTTGCCCAACAGTTGCCCAAACCACTGTCCCTCACGCTTGCCCGCCGCGTCGATCTCACCACGCAACGATGCCACCAGTGTGGCCTTGGCTCCGATGAGTGAACTGATTGGCTTGGACGCCAACGGCGCCGCCAATGCTCGAGTCGCGTTCATCAAGTCGTCGGGTTCACACACCTTGAATGCCACGCCAAATTCGTGAGCTTCGGCCGCGCTGATCCACTCCGACGACATCAACATCCAGGCGGCCTTTTGATGCCCAACGAGTCGCGGCAGCATGAAGCTGCTGGCCGCTTCTGGCACCACGCCCAGGCTGGTAAACGGATAGCGCAGGCGAGCCGTGCTCGACATCACGACAAGGTCTGCGAACGCCAACATGGTGGCCCCAATGCCGACTGCGAGCCCGTTCACGGCGCAGATGAGCGGCTTCGGAAACTCGATGAGAGCGTTGAGATAGCCGGGAAACCCGTGACGGCCGGCCACAAAATTTCCGACGTTCCTGCCGGCCAACTCGATCAAATCAGCACCAGAAGAAAACGCTCGTCCCGATCCAGTGATGATTGCCACCGCCACAGTGGTGTCGTCGGCCAATTCTCGCAGTGCGTCGGTGGCCGCGTCGTACATAGGCTCGTTGAACGAGTTGAGGGCCCCTGGTCGATTCAGCGTGACGGTGGCAACCCGGCCATCTCGTTCGATAAGCACGAGCGGTTGGGCGGGTGAGGTGGTGAGGTCAGCCATGCGACACTTAACCACACGCTAACACTGCCGGCAGCGCAGTGCTCGTGACAAACTCGGCGCATGACACCACCTGCCACTGCTACCGATGCCGCGCCTCGTTGGAACGAACTTGGTTTCTACACGTTGGCTGGCGCACCGAAAAGCCCCCGCGACCTCATCGCTGAAGTGCGCGACGCAGAAACGCTGGGTATTGGCTCGGCTTTTATTTCGGAACGGTTCAATATCAAAGAGGCGTTCACGCTGTCAGGCGCTGTCGGTGCCGTGAGTGAAAATATCGGCGTGGCCACCGGCGTCACCAATCACAACACCCGCCATCCACTCGTGACCACGAGCCATGCCACCACCATGCACCGCCTCACCAATGGTCGGTTTGCCCTCGGGCTCGGGCGCGGCATCAA
>JAYWAI010000446.1:0-3349 GCA_043782545.1 Acidimicrobiia bacterium | reverse complement strand
TACTGGCCACAACCCTATCGACACCTATCACAAAATTTTCGAGCGCGGCTTCGCTAGTCAAAGCTCCATGACCGAGACGCTGAAGCTCGCCACGCCATTGCTCTTCACTGGTCTCGCTGCCGCGGCTGCGTTTCGCATGGGCTTGTTCAACATCGGCGGCGAGGGTCAGTTGATCATGGGGGCAATCGGTGCGTCGCTGGCCGCTATCGCTCTTGATGGCCAAGCTCCTCCCGTGATTTTCATCGCCATGATCGCGTGCGGCATGGCGTTTGGCTCGCTGTATGCGCTCATTCCCGGGTTCCTTAAAGCTCGCTTTCAGACTAGTGAAATCATCACCACGCTGATGATGAATTACATCGCCGGCATCGTGCTCAATTACCTGATATTCAACTCGACGAGCTACTGGCGAGACCCCCACTCCCGTGGTTTCCCGACCGGCAAAGCCATATCGCCCGATGCTCAGTGGAACACGTTCACGTGGGACAAGTTAGAGATCCCGCTGGGTTTCGTGGTGGCGCTGGTCGTCGCCACCGCGGTGTGGACGTTGTACCGCAAAACTCGCTACGGATTCGAGGTCGCAGTGGTCGCCGACGCGCCGCAAGCAGCTCGTTATGCCGGCGTAAAAACCAAGCGCAAGATCCTCAGCGTTATGGCGCTGTCGGGTGGGTTGGCAGGGCTCGGCGGCGCTAGCGACATCGGCGATTTTCGCCACGTCCTTGACGCCAAGGGCCTCCAACAAGCTGGTTACGGCTACACCGGCATTGTGGTTGCCGCTCTGGCCCGCCTCAACCCACTGGCCGTGATCGTCGTGGCGATCATCATGGGCGGGCTGACTAACGCTGGGTCGGCATTGCAAGGCCCCGACTTCCCGGCTGGGCTGGTTGGCACGTTGCAGGGGCTCATTTTGTTCTTCGCGGTCGCCGGCGAAGTACTCACGCGGTACCGCATCCGACGGTCACCGCATCGAGTTGACAGCGCCCCAACAGCGGTAGTCGCATGAACCACAATCTGTTTGTCGTCATCGCGGCATCGGCGATTTTTTATGGAACTCCGTTGTTTTTCGCGGCCCTGGGTGAACTCATCACAGAGCGCTCGGGCGTGCTCAATTTGGGTGTCGAAGGCATGATGCTGATTGGCGCGGTAGTGGGCTCGTGGACGTCGACGCACCTTGGTGGCCCCGCGTGGCTTGTTGTCTTCGGATCGATTTTCATGGGCGCCTTTGCTGGGGCCATGTGCGGCGCCGTGCACAGCGTTTTGGTCGTCACGCTTCGTGCCAACCAGACGGTGGCCGGTTTGGCTCTCACGATTTTCGCCGGGGCTGTTGGTCTGTCGAGTTATTTGGCGACGAGTTGGAACGTGGCCAAGGCGCCGGCTGTTCGCCAGATTCGTCGGCTCGACGTGTTCGGTTTGAAGAATGCGCCGATCGTCGGGCCGCTGTTGTTTAACCACAACATCCTCACCTACCTCAGTTGGGTGTTATGTGTCGTGGCGTCCATCTACCTGTTTCGCACTCGGATGGGCATGCATCTCCGGGCGGTCGGTGAATCGCCGCAAACGGCTGACGCTATGGGTATCAACGTGGTGGCCTACCGATACGGGCACACGATTGTGGGCGGTTCGCTGGCGGGAATAGGTGGCGTATTTTTCAGCCTGGCGATCGTGCCAACGTGGGTCGATGGCATGACGTCCGGCCAGGGTTGGATTGCCATCGCGCTGGTGATTTTTGGCTTCTGGCGTCCCGACCTCACGCTGGTGGGCGCCTACCTGTTTGGTGCGTTTTCGAGCTTGGGTTTGATCCTCAAGGCCCGCAACGTCGACATCAACTCGTCAATTCTGGACTCGCTCCCATTTGTCATGACAATCGTTGTTTTGACGGTGGTGTCGAGTGGGTGGGCCAAGCGACGACTTGGGGCACCTGCTGCGCTCGGCGTCCCGTACGAACGCGAAGAGCGCTAGCGCATCATGATTTTTTCGAACGTTTCTGAGTGTCTGCGGCGACGCTGGCACCCGGTGGCGATGCTTGCCCAGGTCACCGAAAATCCGGTGAGGGTGCTGCTGATGGGCGAGGCGTTGGTGGTCGTTCGCCTCGATGGCCAGCCTCGGGTATTTCGGGATGTGTGCCCGCACCGCAACGCTCGTTTGAGTAACGGCTGCGTAGTCGACGGCCAATTGCAGTGCCCGTACCACGGTTGGCAATACGACAGCGATGGGGTGTGCGTGCATATTCCGGCGCTCGGAGCTAACGCCGTAGTGCCACCAAAGGCCCGGCTGGACGCGGTGTCGACCATGGTGCGCTACGACATGGTGTGGGCTGTGCTCGACGACGGCGGCCCGTCGGCCGCGTTGCTCGAAATAGCAGAATTCGACGACCCCGCGTTGGCCAACGTGTGGATGTCTCCACGCGCCATGAGGGGTGGCGCCGCCCAGTACATCGACAATTTCCTAGATTTCGCTCACTTCCCCTTTGTACATTCGGGCACGTTTGGCCTCGGTGAATCGCCCTATCTCGATGACTACTCGGTACAGCGTCGCTCCGCCGGTTTGCACGTCGAATACCACCACACGATCGCCAACAAGGAAGATCCGCTCGTGGCCAGCGGCGAGCACCCGCTCGTGCAGCCGCGCATCATGACATACGACTGCGTTGCCCCTTTCAGCGCCAACCTCCGCCTCGAGCTACCGACGGCGGGCATGACGAATTCGATTGCCGTTTTTGTGCGTCCCGAAACCGAACACACCAGTGTGGTGTATTGCGTGATGATGCGCGACGACTGTTGGGCCACGGATGGCACGATTGAAAGTGGCAAGGCGCACGCAGCCATCGACTACGAGTTCGATATTGTTTCCGAGGATTTTTCGATTATAGAGAACCTGCCGTCCGCTTCGATTTCAATCGATCTTGCAGCAAATGTGCACACCCGTGTCGACCGGATCACTGTGGAATACCGCCGCCTGCTGGCTCAGCTCATCAACACCTAAGCGGGCGTGGCAAGATCACGGGATGACATCACGCCTTCCCATGATTTTGGACTGCGATCCGGGCCACGACGACGTGATGGCCATCTTGGTCGCCAATCATTACGCCGACCTGCGGGCCATCACGACCGTAGGCGGCAATGCCGGGCTCGACTACACGACGCGCAACGCCATCGTGGCCGCCGACTATTTCGGTTTTGATGGGCCGATCCACTCAGGGGCACCGCTGCCCTTCGTCGGCGCTCCCCAACACGCTCCAGCCATTCATGGCGAATCTGGGCTGGACGGTCCGAACCTACCGGCGCCGTCTCGGAGTGTCGATGGCACGGATGCCGCTGGTTTCGTCATCGACTACACACGCGAGCACGAAGGC
>JAYWAI010000445.1:0-3357 GCA_043782545.1 Acidimicrobiia bacterium | reverse complement strand
GCGTAACGAATTCGCCGCCTCCGTCACCCAAGATGGAAGCGATGTTGATGATGGAGCCCGACCCGCGAGCCAGCATGTGGCGACCTACTTCGCGGCTCATTATGAACAGACCCAGTAGGTCGACTTCGAGAATTTGTCGAAAGGTTTCGGTGTCGAACTGCTCACTGGGCAATCCGCGCATGTCGGAAATGCCGGCGTTGTTGACGAGTACATCAACGTGACCAAATTCGGCCAGAGCTGATTGCACAACATTGATTACATCGGCCTCGACTGAGATGTCGCCGGCCACGGCCACGACCCGTTTTCCAGTCGATTGGCGCACGGCCTCAGCTTGCTCCTCGAGGAGATCGACACTTCGAGCGGTGAGCACGATGTCGGCGCCGGCCTGGGCAAGGGCGTCGGCAAACATGGGCCCAAAGCCGTACGAGCCTCCTGTGACAATGGCAACTTTGCCCGATAGATCAAACATGCATCCCCCAAGATGTGTCAGCGAAACGTGTGCTTCGGTGGCTCGACGTTGCGGTGCAGACGCCAGCGATGACAATCTAGAACAGGGTCACGGACTCGGCGGGGTCGAGATCACGTCGATTTCTGGCGGCGCATAGATCGGTGGATCGGTAGTCGTGGTCGTCGTTTCGACAACGGACGAAGGCGACGTCTTTTCTGTTGAGCGTGCGGGCGCGGTGACGTTTACGTTGAGCACTGTAACGGTGGCTGTTGTGGTTACAGCGGTGCTCGTCGGTGCAAGCGCGACCTCCGTGTTTGTCGGTGTCGACGTAGTCGTCGAATTCGGTAAGGACGGGGCGTTAGTAAAAGCTGCTGCCGATGTGGAGGTATCTGCTGGCGTCGGTGATTCGGCACTCGAGAGCGCCGGTATGCCCACAAAGGCCGTTACTCCACCCAAAACAGCCAGGACGATGCCGCCAAGCCACATCGTAAGCGCCTTTCGGCGTTGACGAAGTTGGGCAGCGGAATCCATGCCTGAGGTATCGGCACGTTTTCAGCGCAAGTCAAGCCCAATCAATGAGAGGTCACTCACGCGATTGCTGCGAACTCGTTACGCCCGAGCCAACGCCACCGTGGACGCGTAGTCGAGCGGGTCGCCGGCCAACATTTTGCGATACGCCATGAGTTCTTTGGGCATACTGACTCCGAGCGCACCAACCAGCACCCCAGCACGCCCGTACAGCGCTACAAACTTGCCTTCTGCCACGCTCCCCTTTACGACGGTGACATCGTCGGTGGCGGCACTGTGGCCGAGAAATTGGATGCGGACGCCGTATTGATCGCTCCATACAATCGGCACGGGCGAAAAGGGCTCCCCCGCCCCGCCAGCCAAATACGCCAACAAGTTTTTTGCCGCCGCCGCTCCTTGCTCAGCAGCATTTGTCCAGTGTTCCAACCGCGATTCGGCCCCCTCGCGACGGCCATCGGGCCACCGGCACACGTCGCCCGCGCAAAAGACTCCCGGGGCCCCCACGGCGTGCAGCATCATGTCGCACACAATGCCATCTCGAATGGTGAGGCCAGAGCCGTCGAGCCACGCCGTGACCGGGGCAGAGCCCACTCCTACCACGACGGCGTCGGCCTCGACGACCACGCCATCGGCGAGTTGCACGCCTTCGACCCGATGCTTTCCGGCAAATCCTGTGATGTTGGCCCCGAGATGTAACCGGCTGCCGTTTGGCTCGTGGAGCGCGCCGAGCGCGGCTCCCATTTCCGGGCCCAGCACGCGCCAGAGCGGCACGGGTGCGGCTTCAAACACATTGACGGTGCACCCTTTGCCGCGAGCTGTCGATGCCACTTCTGAGCCAATGAAGCCAGCGCCGATGATGGCCAATCGGGCACCGGCATCGAGCGCGGCTCGCAACGCAATCGCATCGTCGAGCGTGCGCAGAGTGTGGACACCTTCAAGGTCGTGACCGAACGGCAAGCGACGCGCTGCGGTGCCAGTAGCGATGATGCAACCGTCAAATGCGACTACGTCGTTGTTGGACAACGTGACAGTTTTGCCGACAGGATCCAGCGCGGTGGCGGCCACGCCGAGACGCATGTCGAGTTGTAGCGGTTCGTATTGATCGACGTGGCGCAGAGCGATTCGATCGGCATCCCAATCACCTTTGAGAAATTGTTTCGACAAGGGCGGACGGTCGTAGGGAAGATGGCGTTCCGCCCCAATCACCGTCACCACGCCGTCATATCCGCTGGATCGCAAGGATTCCGCGGCGCGCAAACCAGCCAACGACGCGCCGACAACAACTATTCGCCCAACCTGAGTCATGGTTGCCAAACTAGTTTCTGGCCATGGATCGTTACCGCTCGCGTTCACTGTGGCTTGACCAAATCGACGATTCGCTGAACCCTCGGCCAGCGTTGGGTGGCGACCGGCAAGTTGATGTGGTTGTGGTGGGCGCTGGTTTCACTGGGCTCTGGACGGCTTTGTATCTCAAGCAACTTGACCCAACGATCCGCGTTGCCATCATCGAACGCGACATTGCTGGCTTTGGCGCTTCGGGCCGCAACGGCGGATGGGCGTCTGGCTTGTTTGCCACGTCGTTCGATGCGGTGGCCAATGCGTCGTCGCCCGGCCTCGCAATGGCATTGCATCGAGCGATGTTTGACGCGATTGATGAGATCCAACGGCAGTGCAACGCGCTTGGCATTGACTGCAACTTTCACAAGGGCGGCACCACCTCCATGGCCCGCACCGAGTTGCACGCCCAGCGGTCGCGAGCGGCCATTAAACATGAACACAGCCAAGGATTCACGGACGATGATGTGCGGTGGCTCGATGCGGAGGAAGCCAGCCAACGGTTGCACGCCACCAACGTGTTGGGGGCCAAATACACACCGCATTGCGCCAGAATTCAACCGGCCAAGCTAGCGCGCGGTTTGGCGACCGCAGTGGAAAATTTGGGTGTTGAGATCTACGAGAGTACGCCTGCGTTGTCGATTGACGGTCGCCGAGTCGTGACGCCGCACGGAGCAATCGAGGCCGACGTGGTGGTGCGCGCCACAGAGGGTTACACGCCCACGTTGGAAGGCTACAAACGCGAACTCGCCCCGATTTATTCGCTGATGGTGGCCACCGAGCCGCTACCCCAATCAGTATGGGATGACATTGGTTTGGCCAACTACGACACGTTTACCGACGGCCGCCATCTCATCATCTACGGACAACGCACGGCCGACAATCGTTTCGCGTTCGGCGGCAGGGGCGCTCCGTACCATTGGGGCTCGGCCATTCGTGACGAGTTCGAGCGCCACGACACAACTCATGCCGAGCTGCCTACGATTTTGCGCGGCCTGTTCCCTGCCATCGGCGATGCCGCGTTTACCCATGCGTGGGGTGGGCCA
>JAYWAI010000444.1:0-8879 GCA_043782545.1 Acidimicrobiia bacterium | reverse complement strand
ATCACCGGAATTTCCACAGCATTCTCAAGGCCAAATTCGGCCTACCGGACCGGTGACTCATGCTTATCGAACTTGCAGTATCCAACCTCGGCGTCATCGACGAATTGTCGCTCATCGTTGGCCCAGGAATGACCGTGCTCAGCGGCGAAACGGGCGCCGGGAAGACGCTTATTATCGAGGCAATCGATCTTCTCGTGGGCGGGCGCGCTGACCCCGTTTTGGTGCGGGCAGGGGCCAATGAGGCTCGTGTCGAAGGCCGGTTTTTAGTTCCGGCCAGTGCCCCCGAAGCTGAATCCGAGGAAGTCGTACTGGCCCGAGTGGTACCTAGCGAAGGGCGGAGCCGGGCGTATGTCAACGGCCGTTTGGCGACGGTGGCGACGTTGGCTGAGTACGGCCGTTCACTTGTCGATTTGCATGGTCAACATGCCCATCAATCGCTCTTGTCGGCCGCCATTCAACGCAACGCCCTGGATCGATTCGGGGCTATCGATTTGAGTCGCCGGGCCGAGATTGTGGACCAAATGAGTGCCATCACTACGGCAATGGAGTCGCTCGGCGGTGATGCCCGCACTCGAGCGCGTGAGATCGATTTGTTGACGTATCAGGTCGGCGAAATACGCTCTGCCAAGTTGGCGGATCCCGATGAAGATGCCGCGCTTAATGCCGAGCAAAACCTGCTCGCCAACGCCGAAGGGTTTCAGGCCACCGCTGTGGCCGCCGCGGAATCCTTAAGTGGCGACGACGGCGCGCTCGACCGTATTCGGCTCACGATTGCGGCGATTCACCACGCCGAGCCGTTCCGTGATTTAGGGCAACGACTGCGAAGCGTGACCGCCGAGCTCGACGACATTGGGGCGGAATTTCGCGCCCATGCCGAAGTTATCGCCCGCGATCCCGGCCGCCTTGAAGCCATCCGAGAACGACGCCAATTGTTGAGAGATTTGTGCCGAAAGTACGGCGATACGCTCAGCGAAGTCATGGCATTCGGCGCTGAAAGCCAAGCCCGGCTTGACGAACTATCCACCCACGACGATCGCCTCCGGGCGTTAGAAGACGAGCTCGCTGCCGCACGCGATGCTTTGGGAGTCGAAGAAGCTCGGCTATTCGCCGCCCGCTCCAAGGTGGCACCCAAATTAGCCAAAGCGGTCACCAGGCATTTGCCGAGTCTGGCCATGGCCGCAGCCACGTTGACCGTCACCATTGATGGCGCGGCGGGCGACACGGTCGAATATCTGTTGGCGGCCAACACAGGCGAACCCGCTCAGCCGCTCAACAAGGTGGCGTCGGGCGGCGAGTTGGCCAGAGTGATGTTGGCTTTGCGGCTCGTGCTTTCCGAGGCACCCGACACGCTCGTGTTTGACGAAGTCGATGCTGGTATCGGCGGCGAAGCAGCTGGAGCAGTGGGTCGCAATCTGGCCAAGATCGCTAACGACCACCAAGTTTTTGTGGTCACCCATTTGGCCCAGGTCGCTGCCTACGCCGATCAGCACATCGTTGTTCGAAAGCACGAGAAGGCGGGCCGCACCATTTCCTCGATAACCACGGTCGAAGGCGAAGAACGCGTCGCCGAGCTCGCCAGGATGTTGTCAGGCAATGGTTCGTCTGCTTTGGCCAGGCAACACGCCGCTGAGTTGCTCGACACTGCTAAGGTCATGATTCCGTGAGTTCATCGGGCGCTACAAAGCACATCTTCGTCACTGGAGGTGTCGCCTCCAGCCTTGGAAAAGGCCTCACCGCCTCGTCACTCGGACGGCTGTTGAAATGCCGAGGGCTGCGAGTCACGATGCAAAAGCTCGACCCGTATATCAACGTAGATCCGGGCACCATGAATCCGTTCGAGCATGGCGAAGTGTTCGTGACCGACGATGGCGGCGAGACCGATTTAGATCTTGGCCACTACGAACGATTCATCGACGAGCCACTATCCCGAAAGTCCAACGCCACCACGGGTTTGATTTACCAGGCGGTGTTGGCCGCGGAGAGGCGCGGCGACTACCTCGGCAAAACCGTACAAGTCATTCCACACATCACAAACGAGATCAAATCGCGCATTACTGCGCTGGCGACAGACGACACTGATGTCGTCATCACTGAAATCGGTGGCACCGTTGGCGACATCGAAATCTTGCCGTTCTTGGAAGCAATTCGCCAGTTTCGCAACGACATCGGCCGCGACAACGTGTGTTACGTGCACGTCACGCTGGTGCCATTCATCGGCCCATCGGGCGAGCAAAAGACCAAGCCCACACAGCATTCAGTGACCGAACTTCGGGCTCGCGGCATTCAGCCAGACGCCATCGTGTGTCGCAGCGACGAGCCGCTGAGTGATGCCCTCAAGCGCAAAATTTCCGCTCTGTGCGATGTGCCCGTGGCTGCCGTGGTAAACGCCGCGGATGCCTCCACTTTGTATGAAATACCGCTCACACTGCACTCAGAGGGGTTCGACACCTACATCTGCGATCACTTGCGCATGGATGTGCAGGAGCCAAATCTGGACGCCTGGAGAGCTCTCGTAGCCCGCATACATGGCGTTACCGAGACCGTATCGATCGGCATCATCGGCAAGTACATCAGCCTTCCCGATGCGTATTTATCGGTCGTTGAATCGCTGTATCACTCCGGCATTTTTAACGATGTCAAAGTCAACATCGAATGGGTGAGCGCGGAAGAGGTGCCCCACCTTTTGACCACAGGGGGGTTGCGACATCTGGATGGCATTGTGATTCCAGGAGGTTTCGGTGAGCGGGGTCTCGAGGGCAAGATTGCCGCCGCGCAATGGGCCCGCGAAACATCTACGCCATGTTTGGGCATCTGCCTAGGCCTGCAAATGATGGCCATAGACTTTGCTCGAAACGTGTTGGGCCTGGCGGGTGCCAACTCCGCCGAAGTCGATCCAGATTCGCCTCACAAAGTCATTGCTCTGATGGATGACCAGCACCAGGTCACCGAAAAAGGCGGCACAATGCGGCTAGGTGCATACGACGCGGTACTGGCAGCGGATTCGCAGGTGCGAACCATTTACGGTCAGGAGAAAGTCTCTGAACGCCATCGCCACCGGTACGAATTCAACTCGCTGTATCGCGATCAGTTTGAAGCGGCCGGATTCTGGTGTTCGGGTACCTCGCCCGATGGCCAATTGGTCGAGTTCATCGAGTTGCCTGGCCATCCTTTTTGGGTAGGCACGCAAGCCCACCCCGAATTCAAATCTCGCCCCGATCGTCCGGCACCGCTGTTTCGAGAGTTCGTATCAGCCGCTCTCAACCATCGCGAAGGGCGAAACCCGCACCTCGATTTGGAGACAACCGACGGCCATCACTTGCTATGACACCCACCTTCCGACGCATCAAATCGATTCCCCGCTACCGCGGCTACGTCATCACCGTGGAATCCCAAGAGTTTGAATCGCCGACCGGGGAGCGGTTTGTGCGCGACGTTGTGCACACCCCTGGTGCCGTCGTCATTGCGCCGATCCTCACGAGCGCCAGCGGGGAATTCCAGATCGTGATGATTCAGCAATGGAGGGCATCGGTGGGTCGCGTCCTGTGGGAACTTCCCGCTGGGCTGCGCGACGTACCCGGCGAGCCACCTCGTGTGACAGCACAGCGCGAGTTGATTGAGGAAGTTGGATATGAGGCCGGCACCATTGACCTACTTAGCGTCACACTGGCCAGCCCTGGCTTCACCAACGCTGCCCACCATTACTTTCTGGCCACCGAACTGCGTTTTGTGGGTACAAATCTGCAGGGCCCAGAAGAGTTAGCCATGAACACCGCGACGCTGTCGCTCAGAGCGGCGAAATCCATGGTGTTGTCGGGCGAAATCGACAATGGACCGGCCGTGATCGGCATTTTGTTGGCGTGTGAACGCCTCGGAGTATCAGGTGGCTCGGGCCAAAATCACTGAGGGCGTCGGTAATCGCCAGTTGCCCGCCGAAGCTGAGGCCTATCTGGATTGGTTGGCCGTCGAGCGTGGTCGTGCGGTCAACACGCTGGCTGCATATCGCCGTGATTTGTTGGCCTACAACACATGGCTTACTGAGCACGACCTGTCGTTGGTCGGCGTCAGCGAAATGGGCATCCAGCGCTACGTGGTTACCTTGCGCACCGATGGCAAAGCCGCAAGTTCTTCGGCACGAGCTCTGGTGACCATTCGCAATTTGCACAAATTTATGGCCCTGGAAGGTCACGCCGACCACGATCCAGCCGCTGATGTGGCCGCGCCTCGAATACCCGCCGGCCTTCCCAAAGCGCTGACGGAAATTGAGATCGAGTCCCTTCTTGGCGCAGTCACTGGAAACGACCCGATAGCGTTGCGCGACCGGGCAATTCTGGAGGTGCTCTACGGTTGCGGCATGCGGATCAGTGAGTTGTGCGGGTTGAGCGAAAGCGACCTCGACCTCGAGAATTCGACCACCCGAGTCTTTGGCAAAGGCTCCAAAGAACGGGTGATTCCTATTGGCCGCATGGCGCGAAATTCGTTGATGCAATGGCTCAGCCCAGCAGGCAGAGACAAACTCGCGCCAGCCCGATGGAAGCGACGAGACGATTCGGTGGCCATCTTTTTGAACCAGCGCGGCGGCCGTTTGAGTCGACAGGGGGCATGGGCCATTGTCACCAAATACGGAGATCAGATTGGTCTCGGGCCACGACTCACACCACACGTCTTGCGGCATTCGTGCGCCACCCATATGTTGGATCACGGCGCCGATATCCGAGCCGTCCAAGAACTTCTCGGCCACGCCAGTATTTCCACCACGCAGATTTACACGCACGTTTCGGCCACTCGCCTTCGCTCTGTCTACGAGCAGGCGCACCCGCGGGCAATGGGGGCGTGATGCACGTTGCGCATCTCGCCAAGCGCTTCTTTGGGGCGCTATCAAATGCAGAGCCAGCACCCGCCGATGAGCGTTGGACACGCGACTTACTCAACGACGATGAGCAAGCGTTGTGGGGCCGCATGAGCGCACCTGATAGACGCCATGCAATTGGTGTGGCTCGTTTGGTCGACGCTCAAATTCACGCCAATCTCGATCGCACGCCGTTCAAAATCGACAGTTCGCAGCCATTGAGCTCGTTTCCGGCGCCCCACACTTGGTCGCTCACCGCAGCGCTGCTTCACGATGTGGGCAAGATTTCCTCTGGCCTCGGCACGTGGCGACGAGCAGTCGCCACGTTGGTGCCGCGCCGGGTGTGTCGAGGGTCGTTCGCTACCTACAAGCGGCACGATTCGATTGGAAGCGAATTGCTGCGAACCGCGGGATCGCACGAATTCGTGGTGGCATGGGCAGCCGAACATCATCGCCCGGAGTCGTCGTGGACCGCGCCATTCGCCATCGCGAAAATTCTTAAAGCGTGTGACGACGACTAGTCGATTGACAGGCCTAGCGCCTTCTTGGCCCGAGTCAAGGTAGCCGATGCCACAACGCGTGCCTTGTCGGCCCCGACGTTCATCAGGCGAGTTACCTCGCCGAGATCATGCGCCAATTCGCCAAATCGAGCTTGGACTGGGCGCAACGCCTCGATGACGGCCGCGGCGGCATCCGCCTTCAGCGGGCCGTATTGCGTGTAGTTGGCCGCCAAATCCTGCGCTCGGGCACCGGTGGCACCGCCAAGTATCGACAGCAAATTCGACACGCCAGGCTTGGCGGCAACGTCGTAACGCACCTCGCCATCGTTATCGGTGACGGCGCGTTTGAATTTGCGTTCGATGTCCTTGAAGTCATCGAGCACGCCAACCGTGCCTTGGGGTGATTCCGCCGACTTCGACATTTTGTTGGTCGGGTTTTGCAGGTCCATCACGCGTGCACCCGATGGTGGCGTGACAGCCTCCGGTATCACGAATGTGTCGCCGTATCGATGATTGAACCGCTGGGCAATATCACGGGTGATCTCGACGTGCTGACGCTGATCTTCGCCCACGGGTACAAGATCGGCGTCATAGAGCACGATGTCGGCGGCTTGCAACGCCGGATAGGTGAGGAGGCCGGCCGAAATAAAATCGCTGCCCTGCTTGGCTGACTTTTCCTTGAACTGCACCATGCGTTGCAGCTCGCCAATCGACGCCGTACAGGTCATGATCCAGCCCAACTCGGCGTGTTCGTGTAGGTGGCTTTGCACAAACAGAGTGCACACCTCGGGGTCGAGTCCCGACGCAATGAGGAGCATGAATAATTCACGTATTTTGGTTCGAAGCATTGCAGGATCTTGAGGAATCGTAAGTGCGTGGAGGTCCACAATCGTGAAGAAGGCATCATGTTTGTGCTGTTCATCGACCCAATTTCGCACCGCGCCCAGGTAGTTTCCCAAATGCATATCACCAGTAGGTTGGATCCCAGACAAAACACGAGTCATCCGGGAACTATACGACGCACGCCAGAAGAGTCCCGCCGAATAGTCTTTCGCCGTGACTATTCCGGTAATGACTCCCGTGTTTGAGGGGCCATTCGATCTTTTGTTGCACTTGATCTTGAAGGAACAGGTTGACCTATACGAGGTGCCACTCGCCGTCATCGTGGATGCCTACCTGGCCGAGATCGACAAACTGGCTGGTCTCGATCTTGACTTGGCCACCGAATTTCTGCTTATTGCGGCAACGCTCGTTGAGCTCAAAAGCCGGCGGCTGCTACCAGGTCGCAGCGACATGGATCTCGATGATGAGTTGGCGTTGTGGGAAGAGCGCGATCAACTCTTAGCTCGTTTGCTGGAATGCAAGACGTTCAAAGACGCGGCCACCGCCTTGGCGCGACTGTCACAGCTCGCCGGGCGCAGCTACCCGCGTACCGCCGGCATCGAAGAAGCGTTCGCCGAACTGGTGCCCGATTTGCTGAGTGGAGTAAGTCTGCGGGCGTTTCATAGCGCCTATTTACGAGTCACGGCTCCCAAGCCAGAAGTGCGCATCAGTTTCCATCACGTGGCCCCCATCAGAGTGTCGGTGTATGACGCCATAGAGGAATTGACGGACGAACTTGCACGCGTTGGGCGCATCTCATTTCGGCGATTGACGTCAGAAATGGTGGAGCGCTTGGACGTGGTCGTGCGGTTCTTGGCCCTCTTGGAAATGTTCAAACAAGGCACGATCGATCTAGAGCAGGCGACGAATTTTGGCGAAATCGACATCGTGTGGCTGGGCATCGACCCCGATCTGTACGGCGATGACCGCAGCAATGCCGGAGGAATTGATGAATACATTGGATGACACATCGGGCACGCCGCCAGACACACTTGACGACAGTGAACAACGCACGTCATTTCGTGACGAGCGCCGCGCCATCGAAGCGATCTTGATGGTGGCCGATGATCCGGTGACGCCACACATGTTGTCGCAGATTTTGGCATTGCCGGTCGAGACCGTCGATTCGCTGGCTGGTGAATTGGCCACCGAATATGCCGAGCACGGCCGAGGTTTCGTGCTCGTACGTGTGGCAGGCGGGTACCGATTTCAGTCGCATGCCGATCTTGCGCCGTACGTAGAACGGTTTGTACTAGAAGGCCAGACCGCTCGCATGTCAGGAGCAGCTCTCGAGACATTGGCGATCGTGGCGTACAAGCAGCCCATTTCGCGTGCCCAAATCGGGGCTATTCGGGGCGTCAACGCTGACGGCGTGTTGCGCACGTTGGAGCAGCGGGGATATGTCGGCGAAGTTGCTCGCGACGTTGGCCCCGGCCAGGCGGTGCTATTTGGCACGACGCCCAAATTTTTGGAGTCGCTCGGGATCGACTCACTCGCCGACCTGCCGTCGTTGGGCGAATTCGTGCCCGACGCCGATGTCGTGGAAGCGCTCGAGTACGGACTCCGATTTGCCGACGTTCCTGAGAATGTGGCTGCTGCTGACCTGTTCGGGCATGAGGAGGTCGCGTCTGACGAAGGCGCGCCCACAGAGATCGCGCCAGAATGACCGAACCCGTGTTATATGACGGCGAACGCCTCCAGAAGGTGCTTGCCGCCGCCGGCGTCGCCAGCCGTCGCAATTGTGAAACGCTGATCGACGGCGGTCATATCACCGTGAACGGTGAAATTGCCGTGCTGGGCCGTCGCGTTAACCCCGATGCGGATCTCATCGAAATTGATGGCGTGGCCGTGGGAGTGAAGCCCGGTTTGGTGTACTACTTGCTCAACAAACCGGTCGGCGTGATCACAACGGCCAGCGACGAACTGGGCCGCGAAACGGTCGTCGATTTGGTGCCCCCTGAGCCGCGTGTATTTCCTGTGGGCCGGCTCGACGTCGATACTGAAGGCTTGTTACTCCTGACCAACGACGGCGAGCTCACCCATCGCCTGACCCACCCCAGCTTTGGCGTTGACAAGGAATATTTGGCCCACATTTCCGGGCGACCCAACGCGGGTGCGTTGAAAAAGTTGCGGGAGGGCGTCGAACTCGACGACGGCATCACCGCTCCGGCCAAGGTCGGCATCGTGGCGCCGGGGCTGTTGCGTATCGTGATTCACGAAGGGCGCAATCGTCAAGTGCGTCGTATGTGCGAGGCCGTTGGACACCCTGTACATCGGCTGATTCGGGCTCGCATTGGTCCACTGCGTGATGAACAACTGGCGCCAGGCCAAATGCGCGCCCTCAGCCAAGGTGAGGTCCGGTCGCTCGAACAGGCCGCCAACGGGAAACCTACCGGCCAGTCGGCTCGCCGCAAGTAGCATCTGCCACCGTGTCTGAAATCATCCAGCCGACCGTGCGCGCCTTTCGTGGGGCGACCACTATTGATGCCGACACGCCCGAACAAATTTTGCAACGCGTGCAGGAACTCGTGGCTGAAATGTTCGCCTGCAACGCCCTGGTGCCCGACGACGCCATCAGCTTGATGATTACAGCCACGGCCGATATTCATTCGCTTCATCCGGCGACGGCGGCGCGCCGGTGGGGCCTCGAC
>JAYWAI010000443.1:0-8914 GCA_043782545.1 Acidimicrobiia bacterium | reverse complement strand
GCACCATCACCGCACACGCGTCGCGTCCGAGTCGTCACCACATCGTCGAGTGCTCGTTTGGCGGCGAAAATCGGCGTGAACCCTGGCTCCCTCGATGTACCTGCCGGGGTCATGGCGGCTATTGAACGGGCCTGCATTACGCGTGGGTTGACCTCGGTGGGGCTATGGGCCCAAGTGCCCCACTACGTCAGCAACATGGCGTACCCAGCCGCAGCAGTGGCACTGTTGGAAGGGTTTCAGGAGCTCACCGACGTCGCCGTGAATGCGGGCGTGTTGGTCGGCGCTGCTGCCGACACGGCGACCCGAATCGATGAGTTAGTGAGTAATTCTCGCGAGCATGTGGCCATGGTCAATGAACTTGAACGTCTCGCCGACGCCGCAGTGCTCAACGCTGGAGACGCCCTGCCTGAAGATCTCCCCTCAGGTGAAGATTTGGCTCGGGAGATCGAGCGGTTTCTGCGTAACCAACCTCCGGCGTAGCCGCTTTGATAAACGAAGCGCTATGGGCCCAGAAGGTCGTGTTTGGCGACTCTCGCCTGACGTCCGGGCCACCACCAATTGAGTTCGCCCAAGAGTGCCATTGCCGAGGGAAGCAATACAAACCGGATCAACGTTGCGTCCACCAACACTGCCACGCTGAGGCCCACGCCGAACATTTTCGTGACCGGGTCGCTGGCGAAAATGAACCCAGAGAAAATTGCCACCATGATCGTGGCGGCGCTCGAGACCACTCTCGCCGTATCGGTCACGCCATTCACAACGCTGTCGCGGGTTGAGACTCCACCGTCGTGCAACTCTCGAATGCGCGAGATGAGAAAAACCTCATAGTCCATCGACAGACCAAACAAAATGCCGAACATGAACACCGGTACAAAGGCATCAATGGCCACCACGCTGTCGAGCCCGACGAGTCCCTTCAGCCAACCCCACTGGAAAGTTGCGACCACAACTCCGTACGCAGCAAACACCGAAAGCATGTTGAGTATCGCTGCTTTAATTGGCACCAGGACACTTCGCAGCGAGCGCATCAATAGCAAAATCGAGACCGCCACGACCGTCGCAACGAGCACAGGCAGTGATTCCCCCACACGTCTAGCCAGGTCAATTTTTGTTGCCGTAGCGCCGGCCACGAACGTGTGCGCGCCCGTGCCAGACACCGCTGCTGGAATCGTGTGTCCACGCAAAGACTCCACTGCTCGTTGTGCTTGGTCGCTCGACGGGGCCGCCAGAAGATCGAACCGAATCAATGCCTGTTCGCCCTGCTGTCCATAGGCAACTTGAGAGGCAAAACGAACAACGCCTGAAGACCGTAAGGCAGACCGTGCCCTCTCAACGACATCCTGGCGCGCTGCGGCGTGTACCTCGACCATGTCAATCGCCAACGTCAGCGAGGCATTCGCCCCGGGGCCAAACGCACTCGATACCACGTCGTACGCACGGCGTTGAGTGGTGTCGACAGCAGCACTGGAGGCGTCGGTAAATCCGACGCGGAGCGCACCAGCCGGAGCCCCAATCGCAGCGACCACTACAAATGCACCCAGAAGAAACTGAACGGGCTTGTCGGCGATGCGATTCATCAACCCCGTCACGAACCGTGTGCCAAACCTCGTTGACCGTCGCTCGCGGCCGCCCGATGTAGTCAGGATTTTCTCGTCCCACACCGCCAGAAAAGCGGGCAGCAATGTGACGGACGCAGTAACCACCCCAGCAACGCAGATGACGGTCGCCAGCGCCATGTTGGTGATGAACGGCACCCGCACAACCACCAGTCCAAGAATGCTTACCGTCACCGTTGCCCCGGCAACCACACACGATCTTCCGGCCGTCGACAACGCTCTCTCGATGGCGGCGAACCCATTCCGGCCGCCACGGCGTTCTGCTGTGTAGCGCGTCACTATGAGCAGGGCGTAGTCAATACCGACGCCCAGGCCGATCATTCCAGCAAGTTGTGGAGCGAAACTCGACACGCTGGTCGTGCCGGCAATTATCCATACCAGCCCCATCCCAACGCCGACGCCTGCCGCCGCCGTGATGATGGGCAGTGTTGCGTTCCGCCACGATCCAAACGCAAAATACAGCACAATCGCCGCCACCACTATGCCCAAATACTCCAAAGGGCCTGGGCTTGGATCATTGGCTATTTCGGGTAGGACTCCGCCCACGTCAACCAAAACGCCGAAGCGCTCAAGCGGGCCCTGCGCGGTACGCAGCCGATCGATTGCCTCAAGCCCCGGGGGTGGACCAGGGGCATAGATGACGTCGACAATGACGGCCGATCCATCGGACGATGTCCGGCCTGGTTCGTTCGGATCATCAATGTCGAGCACGTCTTTTGTGCGACGGACGAGGTCGATCGCCAACGGCAGAGCGTCACGTACCTCAGGCCGATTCATAACTCCCGGTGGCCCATGAAAAACCAGCCGAGCTGACACGCCCGAAAACATGCCAACATGATTCTCAATGAAACTTTGACCGTTGGCGCTTTGGGTACCTGGCACAGTCAAAGTGTCCGTAAACGCACCGCCCCATGCCACACCGCCAGCAATGACGACGCCAAGCGCCATCAACCATCCCATGAACACTCGCCGCGGGTTCAGCGCGCACCGCCGCGCTACTCGGCCCAAAAAGTTCACGACCGAATCATGACTGATTCGGCGCTCGAAATATCGGCACATGTCACAACCAGGTATCGTCGCCCAGATCAAGGTCAGCCAACCGAGGCGACCGCACGAAACACTGGGAGCATCCATGAAAGTCGATGGAGGAATCGGCAACGATCTCACGAAAGCGGGTCGCCACGCCAAAGAGCAGCAAGACGCTGGCTATTCAGGCATCTGGACAGCGGAGACGTCGAACGACCCGTTTTTCCCACTCCTGCTGGCGGCAGAACACACCACAACCATCGAATTGGGTACCAGCATTGCCGTGGCATTCGCACGCAACCCAATGGTCACGGCGAACATCGGCTACGACCTCAACAAGTTCTCGCAAGGTCGATTCGTGTTGGGTTTGGGTAGCCAAATCAAGCCACACATCACCAAAAGATTCTCGATGCCGTGGAGCCATCCAGCGGCTCGCATGCGCGAGTTCGTACTCGCCATGCGCGCCATTTGGGAATCATGGACTGACGATGCTCCCCTCAACTTCCGTGGCGATTACTACACCCACACGCTCATGACGCCTTTCTTCAATCCTGGCCACAGCGACTTTGGCGCCCCCCGAATTTTCCTGGCCGGGGTGGGTGAATTGATGACCGAAGTTGCTGGCGAAGTGTGCGACGGGTTTATCTGTCACGGGTTCACGACGGAGCGATATTTGCGGGAGGTGACCATGCCAGCGCTTGCCCGCGGCCGCGCCAAGGCGGGCAAGACAATGGAAGGTTTCGAAATTGTCGGGCCGAGCTTCGTGGTGACGGGCAACGATGAAATTCAACTCGAGGCAGCGAAAGTCGGCACTCGGCAACAGATTGCGTTTTACGGCTCGACGCCGTCATATCGCGGGGTTTTGGAGCTGCACGGCTGGGGCGGCCTGCAAGACGACCTCAACGCTTTAAGCAAGCAAGGCAAATGGGCTGAAATGGGCACCCTGATTGATGACGAGATCCTCAACACCTTCGCCGTCGTCGGCGAGCCTGAGCAGATCGCTCCTGAACTCAAGCAACGATATGGCGACGTAATTTCCCGAATGAGTTTCTACGCTCCGTACGCATCTGACCCTGAGCGATGGACCAGCGTCATCGAAGCAGTGAAGGCGATCTAGTAGATGCCTTCAGATCTGCTGCACCCGTTCGCTCCCCCATCCAAGGAACAGTTTGTGACCATCGTGTCGGGCCGTGGCGCAACCGTCACCGACGACCATGGCAATGACTACATCGATTCCATGGGATCGTTGTGGTACGCCAACATTGGTCACGGCAATTCCGAAATGGCCGACGCGGTCAACGCCCAAATGCGCAAACTCGAGGCGTACCATTTGTTTGATCCATTTACCAACGAACCTTCTGAACAACTGGCCACCAAGATATCCAGCATTGCCCCCATGCCAAATAGTCGAGTATTTCTTACATCGTCTGGCTCGGAAGCGGTCGACACCGCGATGAAGTTGGCGCGAGTGGCCATGGGGCAAGCCGGCCACCCTGAGCGCACGATCATTGTGACCCGAGTACGCGCTTACCACGGCGTGACATACGGCGGCATGTCGGCCCAAGGACTGCCGCTCAACCAGGCAGGCTTTGGACCACTCCTGCCCGGCATCATCAACGTACCGGCTGACGATATCGAAGCAATGGCATCAGTGATGGCAGAACATGGCCATGAGGTCGCCGCGATCATGACCGAACCAGTCCAAGGTGCCGGTGGCGTGTGGCCACCCGTCGAAGGATATTTGGTGGGCCTCGAACGCTTGGCCCGCCAGCACGGCTGTTTTCTCATCGCCGACGAAGTGATTTGCGGCTTTGGTCGCCTCGGCACCTGGTTCGGGTCGCAGTACTTCGGTATCGAACCCGACTTGGTGACGTTCGCTAAGGGAGTGAGCTCTGGCTACATCCCGCTCGGAGGTGTCATCGTTGGCCATCGTGTTCGCCAGGCCTTGGAGTCAGACCCGTCCTTCATCTTGCGCCACGGGTTCACGTATTCGGGGCATCCAGTTGCCGCGGTCGCTGGTTTGACCAATATCAACATCATCGAACGCGATGGGCTTCGCGGACGCGCGCTGCACATCGGCGAGCGCCTTTCGGCCGGCTTTGGCGCATTGGTCGCTGATGGCATCGTGGCGGAAGTGCGCAGTGCCGGAGCCGTTTTTGGCGTGCGCCTCAACGACGGCGTTGAAGCAATAAGTGTTCGCAATGCCATGTTGTCCAAAGGGGTCATCACGCGTGCGATCCCGCCGTCCACGCTCACATTCTGCCCACCATTTGTGACTACTGATGACCAACTCGACCGCATCGTCGACGCGCTGGCGAGTTCGGCGACTAGCGCCTAAAACAAATATTGGCGCGCTAGCCAAAAATGGGCCAGACACTTGCCGGATCGAATCTCGTCGACGACGGTGGTTGCACCCCGGCCGCAACAAGAAAAAATGTGACAAGCACTACAAGCGCTGTCACCATTGCTCGACGCGGCAACGAATCCCGACGATGGACACGATCGATCTTGCGCCGCAGGAGTCCATTACCGCTCATCCGCAAGAGTGCCACCAGATCAGAATCCAAACCATTTCCGCTAAGTGCCTCGATGTCTCGCCAGGCCCTTGCATGTCGACGGTCTGAATCACCGCGGTGCAGACCGGAAAACGACGCAGCGTAAATGGTCGAGACCACCACGATTCGAGCCGCTGTAGTCGTTGAATCATGGTCCATGCTCGCCGCACTCGAGCCGGTCATAGTCGCCCGAGTAACGACAGATGGCTCGTGCCAACTCGGTCCAAGCCATCTCGCAGCCGACCCAAACCACAGATTGACGGGCTGCACAGCGACTCGCGCTCGTTCAAAAATGTCGACCAACTGGTGAACAACGACGGTCCAAGCCACATTGGCTCTAGCTCGGTTGCTGTACCCCAGTTCTTGCGCAATGTGATCGGCGACCAATGTCGCCACCGAACATCGAAGTCGAGCCCGACGGTCAAAAGCTTGGCAGCTCGCGCATAGACCAAGGACGCGAGTCATTTGTCGCTGCGCCACGGCGAGCGGCGTTAAGCCACGACCGTCATAAATTCGATCGGGACTGGCGCCCGCCGAGAGATCGTCCCGTGCTAGATCTGCCGCCAAAACTTCGCGTTTGGTTAGTGCCCGTTGGTTATGGGCCCGAGACGCACGAGTCATCCCAATCCGCAAGACGCTCCACCTCGATGGTGCCCGACCCGGAAACGCGGCGGTATTCAGCAATAGGTCACCCAGCGGTCGAATTGACGGGCTCCAACGCGTGAGCCCGGCGAATGACAACATCGCTAGCGAACCAATAATGAGCCACCACAGCGCGTGTTTGGCATGCCAGCCGAGTTCTCGAAAGACAACTCCCGCCGCAATCGTCACGAGACTTGCTCCAGCGGCCGGGATGAGACATGCAGCGACATCAGTCATCCTCGAGAGAATTGGTCGCCGATGCCAACGCCTCGGTGGGATGTGGGTGAGATCCTGTGCATCAATTCGTTGAACCGAAAAACCACTCACAGTGATTATCGTAGCGCGCTCTCGAACTAGGGATACGGATTGCGCGTCAGTTCGCCAAATCCAGTTGTTCAGCCAAATATTGCTCGGCACACTTGGCGCGTTGCAACTTACCTGATGACGTCTTTGGAAGCGTCCCAGCTCTGATCACCATGACGTCACGAGGAGGTATGCCGACGCACTCCAAGACTCGATGATGAATTGCCTTTCGAACGCTTTCGATTTCAACACTTTCCGTGAGTTTGGTCTCGGCGACGACGACCACAGACTCTTTGCCCTTGTAGCCGCCGATACCGAAAGCGATCACGTTTCCCGGGCGCACACCATCGACCAGATTCACCGCACGCTCAATATCATGCGGATAGACGTTTCGGCCACCGACGATAATCACGTCTTTGATTCGCCCGCACAGCACTAACTGTCCATCAATCAGATAGCCAAGGTCACCCGTTCGCAGCCATTCACCTCGAAACATCGCCGCGGTCGCCTCCGGATTCCGGTAATAGCCGGTGGTCACAGAACTGCCGCGAATTTCCAATTCACCCACCGACCTCTCAGGTAGCTCGACTCCCGTATCTGGCGCGCAAATTCGCAATTCCAACCCAGGTACGGCACGGCCCAGCTTGGCCAGCCGACGTACTCCGTCATTGGCTCCTGGTACGTGGCCAGCAGGGAGTTCGATCGGCTTGGCAACGCCGTCACGTTCCAGAACGACCGCATCGACTGTGTCGCATTGCATACCTGACATGGGCTCGGGAAACGTGCCACCAATGGCCAACTCGGCCATACCAAACGCCGGGAACATGCTCTGTGCGCGAAATCCGTGCCGCACTGCTTCGGCCACAAAAGCGTCGACGGCATCCGGGTCAACCGGCTCAGCCCCACTCAAGGAAATACGCATCGACGACAAATCGATACCCTGCATACGCTTGAGCGCACGCGTGGCTAGAACCCAAGAAAAATTCGGACCTGCCGTAGCCGTGCCACCAAAGTCAGAAATCCATTGCATCCAGTTTCCCGGTCGTGCCATAAAATCCTGAGGAGCGGCCTGTACAAGCGGCATCCCCGTCGTCATGGGCAGCCCGAGCGCACCCACCAATCCCATGTCGTGATACAGCGGCAGCCATGAAACAAACACGTCGTTTTCTTGGGTAAACGCTGCCGCCTGTTGAATTGCATCCAGGTTGGAGCCCAGCACTTTGTCGGGGATCATCACGCCTTTCGGTTCAGACGTGGATCCCGATGTGTATTGCAAAATCACCAGTCGCTCTGGGTCCGGCGCTGGCACCTTGCAATCCAGCGGTGACAAGCCAGTGTTGCGTGGCATTAAATCCCCGAGCGCCACGATCGGCGGGTCGCCCGGTTTCACCTCATAGAACGGAGCCAAGTCGTCAGAGATCACGAGCACTTGAGCTTCGCCGTGGACTATCCGGCCGCGGGTGCCGGAAATGAATTCCTCCAGCGACCCCATGCGCATCGGCAAGGGCAACACCATCGATGCCGCCCCAGCCATCCAGCAGCCCTGAATCGCCACAATCAGGTCACGCGATGTTGGCGACAAAATCGCTACGTGGTCACCCGGCAAAACGCCTCGGGATTGCAACCCGGCACCAAAGCTGCACGCGTCAGCGTGCATTTGCCCCCACGAGACCACCTCCGGCAGTTCACGCCCTCCGCCCACAAACGTGATTGTGCCATTCGTACGCGCCGCCGCGGCAACTCGATCGGTGACGGAAATCCATGTGTTGATGTCGAATGCTGAATAAGCCACGCCATTTCGTAGCACGTTGGTCACTACCCTTACGAGCCATGAGTGAAATGAGTGAAACACCCGCCGAAGCCCCCACCTCCGAAACGCCACCATTTCGATATACCGCCAAGCTTGCCAATGAGCTTGAGCCCCGGTGGCAAGATTTCTGGGAATCCAAAGGCACTTTTCACGCCCCAAATCCAACTGGTCCGCTCGCCGAACCAAACAAGATTGCCGGTCGCGAAAAGCTCTTCATTCTTGACATGTTTCCGTATCCCTCCGGCGCAGGGCTACACGTCGGACACCCGCTGGGGTACATCGCCACCGATGTGTTTGCCCGATACAAACGTATGGCTGGATTTAACGTCCTGCACGCTCTGGGCTACGACGCGTTTGGACTCCCCGCTGAACAACATGCAATCAACACGGGCACACATCCCCGCGTTAATACTGAGCACAACATCGCGAACTACCGTCGCCAGATCCGACAGCTCGGCCTTGGCCACGACGACCGTCGCAGCGTTGCCACAACCGACGAAGACTTTTACAAATTCACGCAGTGGATTTTTCTACAAGTCTTCAACTCTTTTTTTGATGACAATCGCAAGGTCGCTCGCCCCATTGGCGAACTCATCGCCGAATTCGCCAATGGCACGCGCACCACGCCAACTCGAGTGCCATGGGCGTCGCTGAGCACTAATGAACAACGGGCAATCATTGATGACCACCGCCTCGCGTTTGTGGCTCACGCGCCTGTCAATTGGTGCCCCGGTTTGGGAACGATTTTGTCCAACGAAGAGGTCACTGCGGACGGTCGCAGCGACATTGGAAACTTCCCAGTGTTCAAACGCAATATGCGCCAGTGGATGATGCGCATCACCAAGTACGCCGACCGTTTGGTAAGCGATTTGGATCGCCTGGATTGGCCAGAGAGCATCAAATTGATGCAACGCAACTGGATTGGCCGGAGCGAAGGCGCCCGAGTGAAATTCGCTAGCCCC
>JAYWAI010000442.1:0-3379 GCA_043782545.1 Acidimicrobiia bacterium | reverse complement strand
TCGAGCTGCTCTGGCGTGATAGAACCGGCTGGCAATTTGATGCGCACCATCTGGTTCGTGCCACCTTGGCGTTGCCCGTAGATGCCGTTGTTGAGGCGCATGACGCGAAACACGTCCTCGGGAATTTCGCCGGCCAGGTACTGGTTTACGGCTCGCTCGAATCGCTCGATATCGGCGTGCTGCTCTGCGGTGTAATCGCGGTGCGCAAACTTCACTGGTGCGATGGTCATGGTGGGCTCCCTCGGCGTCGATCTGCGGTCGGGCGGCAATTGTCGACCGTTTTAGTCAACTTTACACAACGGCGGTCAAAACTCCGCCCGCCTATTGAATTATCGCAGAGCTCCCGGCCCTGCGCAGGGCACGACTAGTGCCATTGCCATTGCGGCTCGCGCTTGTCGCGAAAGGCGTCGCGGGCTTCGGCACTGTCGTCAAAACCTAAGAGCCGGTTGGTGTAATCCTGCTCGGTGCGGTAGCCCTCTTTGAGTGTGAGCCCTTCGATGCGGTTCATCGATTCTTTGGCCAGGCGCAGCGCGATCGGGCTTTTGGTAGCGAGCTGACGGGCAACGTCAAATGCGGCCGGCATGAGGTCGGCCGATGCCACGACGGCCCGCACCACGCCGAGTCGATGAAGCTCTGCTGCGGTAATTCGTTCGCCCAACAAAAACATTTCGCGCGCTTTGTGACGCCCAACCAGTTGCGTGATGTGTGCTCCAGCGCCCAGCAGGCCGACGTTTATTTCCGGGGCGGCGAACCAGGCGTGCTCGGCGGCGATCAAAATGTCGCAACACGTAGCAAAGGCCAAACCTGCGCCGACGGCGGGGCCATTGATGGCGCCAACCACTGGCACTGCGCAGTCGGTGATGGCCCACATGGCGTCTCGGGCGATGCGGCCCGAATCCGTCACGTTGGTGGCCGGTGTGTCCTCGGGTGCGCGGTCGGCGATCGAGCCGAGATCAGCGCCTCCCATAAACGCCCGTTCCCCTTCGGCGGTGAAGATGGCGGCTCGCACATCACGGCGGTCGTCCAGGCTGCGAAACGCGTCACGGATCGCGCCCAGAGCCACTCGATCAACGGCGTTCACCGGCGGTCGATTGAGGGTGACGACGGCAATGAAATTGGCCACCTCGACGGTGACGGGTGAGGCGGCCATAGTCACCGCGATGAGACGCTCGCCGTGGCCTTGGTGTTGTCGACACCCATGAGTCGCGCCAAGTTGCCACCCATGATTTTTGCGACGTCATCTTTGGGCAGACCGGCTAGATCGTCCACAAAGGTCACCGGATCTCCAAGGCCTTCTGGGTGCGGAAAATCTGAGCCAAACAACACGTGGTCGGCCCCGATCATGTCGACCAAGCCGCTTGGATTTTCTTCGTGGAACGGATGCACGAACACGTTGCGCTTAAAGGCTTTCACGGGGTCTTCGTCGAATGCGGCGGGCCGGAATCTATACGCCGCGCTCATCGCTTCAATCAGCGGCCGCACCCAAGACGAACCGTTTTCGACCGGCGCGATTTTCAACTTCGGGAAGCGCGTGCAGAGCCCGTGCCCGACTGCCGATGCCATGGTGTCGATGATTGGCCGCCCGCCGTGGCCCACGATGGCATCGAAACCGGACCCGCCCGTGAATGGGGTGAATTCGTCGCCAAAGCCTTCCCACTCATTCAGGTAGCGCTGATAACCGGAGTCGCTGGCGTGCATACCGACTACAACGTCGGCAGCCTGCACGCGTTCCCAGAACGGGTCGAATTCTGGCAAGGCAAATGAACGCGGCCCTTGAAAACCGGGCACCGGCGCCGGCCGCACCAAGATGACGCGAGCACCGCGCTCGAGGACCCATTCCAACTCGGCGATTGCCTTGTCGAGGATGGGCAGCGTGATCACTGGCGTGGCGAAAATGCGGTCTTCGTAATTGAAGCTCCAGTGCTCGTGCATCCACTGGTTGAGAGCGTGCACGACGGCGTGAATAGCCAGCGGATCGGTGCGCAGCCGCTCCTCGACAAGGCTGGCCAACGTCGGCCACATCAGAGCGCGATCGATGCCTTGTTCGTTCATCAACTCCAGGCGAGGCCCTGGCTCACTGAAGGCTGCTGGCGCGTCGATGCCGCGGCCCAGGATTTCCCTATACGGCTTGCCTTCGGGATTCCCGATTTTGAAGTACTCCTCTTGAGCCCCCGGCGCAGCAACTCGCTTGAAGGTTGGGTTGGGGATGTACTCACTAATCAGGCCTTTGACCGCGACCTTGGTGCGGCCGTCGACCTCGACAAATTTGATGGCGTTGGCGTAGTCGCGTGGCAGGTATTTGGTGAGTGCTTCAGGTTTTTCGTACATGTGATTGTCTACGTCGAATACGGGAAAATCGAGATCACGTGATGCCATGACGAGTTCCTTTTCTGTCCGACCGCGGCCCAGGGCGCGCGTGTATGGTGCTGTGAATCGTCACCATACTTGACTGGTTGCGAATCGTTCCGTTGAAAGCGAATTGGGGAAACATGATTGACGTTGATCGGCTTGTTGTTTGGATGGACGCCCAAGGCCTGCCAGGCGCGGGCTCACCCACCGAGGTTGGTTACGTATCGGGCGGGTCCCAAAACGAGATCTACGAGATCACCCGGGACGGTCTCCACGGGGCGTTGCGCATCCCACCGCTGACCGCGCCGGCGAGTCGCGATGAAGGCATCTTGCGTGAGTGGAGAATCATCGAAGCGCTTGACGGCACCGACGTACCGTGCACGCCGGCCATCGCCATGTGCAACGACGCCAGCGTGCTGGGTCGGGCGTTTTACATCATGGGTTTTGTAGACGGGTGGTCGCCCATGAATGTTGACTACTGGCCGGCGCCCTTTGACACCGATCTGGATGCCCGCCAGGGCCTGGCCTATCAACTCGTAGAAGGCGTGGCGCTGCTGGGCAATGTGGATTGGCAGGCTAAAGGTCTGGCGGATCTGGGTCGCCCCGATGGTTTTCACGAACGCCAGGTCGACCGCTGGACCAAGTTTTTGGAACGCATCAAGGGCCGCGAACTCCCCGGGTTTGATGTTGCGTCGGCGTGGCTGCGCCGGAATCGCCCGATCGATTTCATTCCTGGCTTGATGCATGGCGACTACCAATTTGCCAACGTCATGTATCGCCACGGAGGCCCTGCTCGCCTGGCTGCGTTGGTCGATTGGGAGATGGGCACGGTCGGGGATCCCAAATTGGATTTGGCGTGGGTGGTGCATGGCTGGCCCGCCGACGTGCTGTCGCCGGAGGCCAGCGTGGGTTACGTCGACCTGTACGGGATGCCAACTCGTGACCAAGTTGTGCAGCACTACGCCACAGTTTCTGGCCGTCAAGTTGACGACCTCGACTACTACCTGGTGCTGGCGAAATGGAAACTGGC
>JAYWAI010000441.1:0-3380 GCA_043782545.1 Acidimicrobiia bacterium | reverse complement strand
TTCGTCAAGCTGCTGGATGCTCGCGGAGTGAGCACCACAGGCACTGACGGCATCAACCTTTGGCTCACCGTCAACAACGAGCAGAGCTGTCTTTTGACTATGGCCTCACTCGGTGTAGCGCTCGCCCCTGGCACGCCATTCCTGGCCGCGGCGTTGGCGAGCGACCACGTTCGACTCACCGTTGGTTTGGTATCAGAGCGCCAAATCGAGCTCGCTGATCAACTTGCGTTAGCAACCAACAGCTGATCCGAGCATGGCGAGATTTCGTCTGCTAAGTTCCGCCGATGGGGCAACAAAGCAAGGCAGAGTTCACTACTTCAACCGGCATCGCCGGCCGATGACTGGGGGGTCATGAGTACAGGATCTAGTACTTCGACGATGGCTGACAAGGGGCTCAAGGGCGGTTCGCTCGGGCTCGTTGCTGTGATCGTGATCGGCGTGGCGTCTACTGCGCCGGGCTACAGCTTGGCGGCTGGCATCGGCGGTATCGCTGCGCAAGCAGGAGCCAAGGCGCCGTTCATCATGCTGTTTGCCTTCGTCCCCATGGGGTGCATTGCGGCGGCGTTTTACTACCTAAATAAAGCCGACCCCGACTGCGGCACCAACTTCACGTGGGGCGTGCGAGCGTTCGGGCCCAAAGCCGGGTGGCTATCGGGTTGGGGATGCATCGTGGCCGACTTGGTGATCATGCCCAACCTGGCCGGCATTTCTGGCCAGTATTTGGTGCTGTTGATTCACGAGCAGTGGGTCAACAACATTTATCTCACTACCGCAATCGGCATGGTGTTCATCGTGCTGATGTGTTGGATTTGCTTCACGGGTATCGAATTGTCGGCTCGCTCTCAAGTGATTCTGCTCGGCACTGAATTGATCGTGTTGGCCGTATTCGCAGTGATGGCAATTACCAAAGCGTTTCATGGGGTTACCAGGACCGTCATGGTCGATTCCACTGACGCCAACAACGTGACCACGCAAATACCGAAGGTGTACAACTCAATTAAACCGAGTTTTTCTTGGCTATCACCATCGGGCTTGACTACCTCCCAAATCACGGGCGGGTTGGTGCTCGCCGTGTTTGTGTACTGGGGCTGGGACACGTGTGTGTCGGTCAACGAAGAAGCGAAGGATTCGACTCGCACGCCAGGCATTGCGGCCGTACTTTCCACCTTCATCCTGTTGGGTATTTACCTTCTGACCTCGATCGGTTCTGTGTCGCTACTCGGCCCTGAGTACTTGGTCGACAATCAGGCTGAAGCTATATCGGCGGTCGGTCACATCGCATTGCCCAACATTATTTACAAGCTGCTGTTGATCGCCGTACTGACGTCGGCGGCGGCCTCCTGTCAAACCACGATCCTGCCCGCCACGCGCACCATGTTGTCGATGGGTTCTCACGGTGCCGCGCCCAAGAAGTTGGCACAGATAAATCGGCGGCATCTGTCGCCTGATTTCAGCACCGTGATATTCGGTGTGATCTCGGTCCTGTGGTATTTCTTCCTTGTAGTCGTGCAACACAACACCAGCTTCAGCATCTATGACGCCTCAATTTTGGCAGTGGGGTTGGCTATCTCGGTGTACTACGGAGTATCCGGGCTTTCGTGTGTCTGGTTCTTTCGCCGGTACCTATTGAAAAGTACGAAGAATTTCTTTCTTATTGGCGTGCTCCCACTGTTTGGTGGCGCGGTGCTGATATATGCGTTCGTCAAGACAGTGGTGGACTCCCTGCGCGCAGACGTGTCGGCGCCCGGCGCATCGATACTGGGAATCGACACGACACTTTTTATCGGCACCGCCCTTCTCGTATTGGGCATTCCGCTTATGTTGTGGTGCAAGGCCAAATACCCGGCGTTCTTCGGGTTCAGGGCTGACCCACCCGAAACGGTGCCCGATCCATACAGCGAGAATTCGCTCGCCGAACCGCTCGGTACGTACACAAAAGACAACCGGGGCAAGGAGCTCACCAATGTCGGGTGAAATCGTCGTAGGAATTGGTACTGATGGCAGCGGCAAGGCGGCGGCGATGTATGGCGCCTCGCTGGCATCGCGTCTCGGCGTTGGCATGGTGCTCGTGTTCGGGTACGAGTCCAGCGCCCTAGCGCCAAGCCGTGGCCCAATGGAAGAGCAGATCGAATCCATTGGTGACGAGCTCACCGCTGACGTCCGGGCCGCAATTAGTAGTGCGCATCCCGACGTGCGGGTCGACGTCGAGCTGGTGCGGGATCGCCCGGCAGAGAGCCTTGTGCGTGTCGCTGCGGCACGTAACGCCGAGATGATCGTGGTGGGCCACGGCGGCGCCGGGCCGCTTCGTGCGGCGCTTCTGGGGTCGACCACGTACGAGCTCGTGCATCTCGGACCGGCGCCGATTTTGGTCGTTCCCGATTCGGACTCCGAGAGTTAAAGAGCGCCAGCTCTGCCCGTGCGGTAACACGTCCTAATTGTTACTCGGATCATTGGGATGATGCGCCAGCCATCGGGTGGTGCCCGGTTGTCTCCGAATCACGTCGTCCCACAAAGTGTCAGGCCGCGGCGACCACAAGTCGCTGGGATGAGCATCGACCACGAGCCATGAACCGAAGTCGATTTCGGCGTCCAGCTGTCCGGCGCTCCAGCCGCTATACCCAGCAAAGATCCGCACAGTGGCGATTTCGAGGCCAGGTGGCTCGGCGAGATCTACATTGACGACGCCGTCGGGCGTCGCTGCTAGCCCGAGCAGACCGTCAATTTGCACGGGGCCACCCAACATGATCCGACCGGGCTCACAGGTCACCAAGCCCCACGCTGGCAACAGCGTGGAAATCGGCGTTTGCCCAAGCCGGTTGATAACTACGCCTAGCGCGCCGTCATCGGTGTGTCGCAACAAGAAGACAACGGTGTGGTCGAAATTTGTGTCATCGAGTGTCGGCATCGCGACGAGTAGCCGTTGCTGCTGACCAAAAGAATCCACTCAGGGATAATCGCGCACTTGGCGCAACTGTGGGCCGCGGCCCAGAATGCTGCGTGGCAATTTTCCTGGCTCTTATTTCGGCCCTCGTCTACGGCACTGCAGATTTCACCGGAGGGATTGCTACCAAACGAAACGGGCTGACATTGCCCGTAGTGGTCTTTAGCCAGTTGTCTGGGTGGGTTGTGGTGGTGGCCTTAATCCCGGTGTTGCCGACCTCGCACCCTCATCTCAGCGATGTGTGGTGGGGCCTGGCGAGCGGTGTCGCTGGCTCGACCGGGTTGATGTTTTTTTATCGAGGACTGGCGCGCGGCGCAATGAGCATCGTGAGCCCGGTCGCTTCGGCTGTGTCGGCCGTAATCCCCGTGGTGGGTGGCCTGCTCGCCGGCGACGCGCCAGCGGCGCTCGCACTGGCAGGCGTCGTATTAGGTGTCGTCGC
>JAYWAI010000440.1:0-3388 GCA_043782545.1 Acidimicrobiia bacterium | reverse complement strand
CCAGCTATAGCGGTGAGCGGCACCGGTGCGTCGCTTGTCGATCGTGGGCAAGTCAAGATTTCGATCGGTCAGCACCGTTTCTGACCACACAAGGTCGGTGCCCGCAGTTTCGATCGTCCAACGGCGTACATCGTTGGAAGCGCTCAGGCCGTCGTCATCGACATCGAACGCCTTGTCCAGCCGGCAAACATCCAGCACGATCTTCGTGCCATCGCGAAATGCATTGACACCGTGGAACACGAAACACGGCGGAATCTCTACGGACCGCATTTTGGTCACGTCGCCCGCCAACGGCAGCACGTGCAAACGCGCGCCGTAGGTGGGATCCCAGTGGAACGGATTGCCGCCGGCAATAGCGACCTGGAGGTCAAACACGATAGGCAATTCCCAGAAGATCGCGTCGGTATCGGTGATGGCGAAATCGTGAATCATCGTGGCGCCCTTAACCGGAATTTCGACCTGGGACACGACGGTGCCGTCAGGCTCCATCACGCCATAGGTCAAATAAGGCGGGGTAAATCCATACCCGAAATAGTGCAACTGACCGGTCGTGGGGTTGACTTTTGGATGAGCGGTAAAGGTATTCGGCAAGGCATTATTGGCACTCCACGCGCCGACGGTACTGAGGTCTTTCGTCGCCAATTCGTAGGGCCATCCGACCTCCTCGAGAGCCAACAATTTATTGGCGTACCACAACATGCTGGTGTTGCCCTGGTGGTCTTGTTTTCCAGGAATGCCGGTAGCGGCCGGAGCGGACGGATCGCCGTCCTCTCGTCGAAATTGAGGAGTTTTCACGTATTGATTTTTGTACCAACTTACCTTGCCAGCGTCGAAACGAACGCCGTGCACCATGCCGTCGCCGAAAAACCAATGAGTTGAATCGGCGTTGCGGGGGTTGGCACCGTTGCGCACATACAGGCCAGTCAGGTCAGACGGTATTGCGCCGGTGACGATCAGGTTGGTAGCCGAAATTTGATCAGCCACTGGCGCGAAATTGTTTTGCAACCAATACGGTTTTTTCGGATCCCACGGTTCAGGCGCAAGCACATACGTGGTTGTCGTCGCCGCACTCGTCGATGCCAAGCCCTGCGTCGACGTCGATGCCGATGTCAATTTCTCAGATGAGCAGCCCACGAGAGCGGCCGCACCGCCAACCCCCAATGCCTGCAACACTCGACGTCGAGTCATGGCCTGACGAAACGCTCCGAGCGCCTCAGCTTCCAATTGGTTCATACCCAGAAGCTACTTGCCGCCGCCAAACCCGAATAGGTGTTGGGCAACTTTACGCATTTGAATTTCCTCGGAGCCTTCGGTGATTCGGTAACGCCGATGGTGCCGATAAATGTGTTCGAAGGGCATATGGCGGCTGTAGCCGACGCCGCCGCAGGTTTGCATCGCGCGGTCGGCGGCATCACATACCAGGCGATTGGCCCGGTAGTTGCACATCGATACCAAATGCGTAACTTCCATGTGGTGCTTGCGGTCGAGTTGATCAGCGGTGAAACGAATGAGCTGGCGAAGCATCGCAGCCTCAGAATGAAGCTCTACAAGCGGGAACTGAATGCCCTGATTCGTCGACAATTTCTTGCCCCACGTGACCCGTTCGTTGGCGTATTTCACCGCCTCGTTGATGCAATACTGCGCGGCACCCAGGCTTGACGCAGCTTGGCGAATGCGATTCTCGTGCACGAAATGTTGAGCCAATTCGAGGCCACGACCTGCCTCCCCAAACAGCGCATTGGCCGGCACACGCACATCGGTCAGCGACACCTCGGCGTGATCGGTGGGCATATTGAATGTCCACCAGAAAAACTCGACTTTGAAGCCTGGCGCGTCGGTGGGCACCAAGAACGCTGAGATGCCTTTCGGGCTGCCGGGGTCGCCAGACGTGCGGGCGAAAATGATGTCGTGGGTAGCGTGATGAAGACCGGAATTCCATCGTTTCATGCCGTTGATGACCCACTCGTCACCGTCTTGCACTGCGGTGGTTTCCATAAACGTGGCATCGCTGCCGTGATTGGGTTCGGTGAGCCCAAACGCCAGTCGCTTGCTACCGTCGAGAAAGCCTGGCATCCAATCTTTAATCTGGTCGGGCGTGCCGAAATCGCGCATCATGAGCACGGTCGGAAAATTGCCGATCACACTGGACTCATTCTGCAAGTCGTTGTGGAGCCCCAGGCCCATCGTGGCCATGTGCTCGCGCACGACGGCCATCGTCACATTGTTGACCGCTTGGCCGCCAAATTCCGTGGGCAGCGCGAGGCGCAAAAACCCAGCCTTGTCGGCGCGACGGCGCATCTCTCGCAAGAGGTCTTCCCACTCATGTCGGGGAGTGCCGCCATTGTCAAAATCGGTGCGGGCCCATTCGCGGCGATGGTCAAAGAAACGAATGTTGTCGTCTTGTTGCTCGAGCGGCTTGATCTCCGCCTCGATAAAGGCATCGAGACGGGTGATCAAATCGACGACGTCGGCGGGAATTTCGAAATCCATCGCCGGAATCTAGATGCGTTAGCGGTAAAGCCCCCGCACCCGACGACGATGATTCCCAACAATCGTGGGCGTCAACAACATCAGGCCACCGAGCAGTAGCGCCAGGCCCACCTGCATCGTGCCTTGGCTCGCTGCGCCAGTAACTGCGAGCCCACTACCTTGCACCGCTGTCGGGTTGCGTTGCACGGTGGTGCCCAAGACGGTCGGGTCGCCAGCATTCGGGCCGCTCACGGTGACGACCGCGGTGTCGGTCGATGTAGCCAGCGGCACCGGCGGTTGCAAGGGGCCGCCGAGCTCGGGCTGGCCACTAGCAGTTGCCGTGTTGATGTAGCTGGCCGCCACCTTGTCGAGGCCACAGGTCCACGCGACAACAGCGCCCGGAGCCATCGCTGCCAACGCAGGCAAGTCAGTTTCTGAGCGACTACACGCCGGCAGTTGTGCATCGATCACTTTCACGTGGTCGATGGAAATCGTCCCCGCGTTGGTAACCACGATCAGATAATCGACGTGATCGCCGGACGCGTAATTTGCGCCAGATGCCGCCTGATTGCCGTCGAGCCAGTCTTTGTTAGTGGTGGGGTTGGCGGGAGCAGGATTGCCGCCTTTGCGCAGAATGTATTTTTTGAGTAGCAGCTTTGGATCAGACACTTTGACCTGAGCGTTTTCCGAAACCGTTGGTAGCGCCATGCCCAGTATTTCTGTTTCGTTTTGCACGAATACGGGACGGGCACCTGATGCGGTTGCGGTGTTGACGTGTCCGTTGTCGGTCAAGGTCAGCCCGGCATGGGTGCACACAAATGTCACTGCGTTGGTGTTGTTGGGCGCACCAACGGCGGGCAGGTCAACGGTTTGATCAAGATTGCACCAGGTGTCGACCACGTGCACCGACTGCAACGCA
>JAYWAI010000439.1:0-8948 GCA_043782545.1 Acidimicrobiia bacterium | reverse complement strand
TGATCGGGGTGCTCGGAGTAGCCCCCAC
The DNA here is from genome assembly GCA_043782545.1 of Acidimicrobiia bacterium. Classification (GTDB taxonomy): domain Bacteria; phylum Actinomycetota; class Acidimicrobiia; order Acidimicrobiales; family JBBRKR01; genus JBBRKR01. The sequence continues at coordinate 8,920 of JAYWAI010000439.1, read as the reverse complement.
ACTCGCTCACGCGGCCGACGCCCCTGTGGTGCCCGTGCCCGCCGCACCAGTGGCCACACCCAACGTTGTGACACTGCCGCTGTTTGGTGTACCGCTCGTGATTGATGTCACCAGTGGTCCCGGCGGCGCCCTCACCGACGTTTCCATCAACCCTGCCGACCCCACCTGGAAGCCCAGCGTTGTTCGACCCAACAAAGTCGCCTTCGTCAACGACGCTGGAACCGGCCGCATCGTTGTCAAATCCAAAAACGGTGGTCAAAAAGTTGAAGCTCGAGCTGGCTCGCTCGCCGACTTCACCGGTGTACCTGGCGGCTGGAGCGGCGACGTGTTCGGCAACGGCACCAACAGCGTCGTGGCATTCTCGGTCGTAGATGCCGCTGGCGCACCTGACATCACCGGCGTCACCGCTACTGGCGAAACCAACGTGATCAGCCCAACCGAGAAGTCAACCGGCGGCGAAGATCACAACGAGTCGTACAAGTCGGCCCGATCGGTCATCAAGTTCACCAACGGCATACAGGCCCGATCACTCACCATTGGTGTTGTCGTCAAGACCGATGAAGATGGCACCACGCACGCCAGCCTCAAAATTGCTCTTGGTCGCATTCGCGGTTTGGCATTGCCCGCCGATCGGGCAGCAGGACCCCACTCCTGGACCGGTCAACTCTGCAACGGCACCACGGCCATGATCAGCTACACCGTGGCCGCTGACGGAACAGTTTCGGGAGTCACATCTGACCAACCGACTGCCGTCATCACGCCAAACGATCACGGAGCCAAGGTCGTGTTCGACACTGGCGAGAAGGTCAGCATTTCGGTGCGTAGCAAGACAGAAGGCGGAGTTACCACATTGAAGATTTCCGCCGACGCCAAGATCCGCTGCGACGCCAAAGCCCCGACGGTTGGCGGCCAGCCAGTCGCCGACCCTTCGGCTGGCAAGAGTCATCATGACCCGAAGTCTGACCAAAACAACGGCCAATCCGGCGAAAAGCAAAGCAAGAACTCCGACAAAAAAGCCGAAGGCAACAGCGGCTCGAATGGGTAAGTTTCATGCAAAATCAGCCCGGCTTCTTCTCGGAGGAGTCGGGCTTTTTGCCGTATTCACTAGCGTTGTTAGTTGTTCCAGCGATACCAAGGCTGCGCCGGCCACAACCACAACCCGACCATTGGCCGTCGTGTCAACCACCACGACGGTACCCGTGCCCGCGTCAGTCGTAAGCGTCGAAACAGCCGCCACAACTGTCCCCGTCGACGGTGCCGCGTTGCTCTCGAAGGCCCTCGCGGCGATCGCGCCCGGTTATCACTTCACCACCACCGCCACCGTTGACGGCGTAGTGGCCGCAACAGCCGACGGCGACCGAATCAACGATGCGTCGCGCCTCGTGATCACCGGCAACGGTGGGTCAGTGACCTACATCATCTTGCCGGCCACGCTTGTCTCAGGCGCAGCGGCCTGGGTCAAACCCGACGGTGGCGAATGGCAGGCGCTCGACGCCCCCCCATCGACTACAACCGACCCAATCGCCGCACTCAAGGCCCCTACGTCGGTCGTCGTGTCATCCGCCACAGCTCGGGCCACCCAACTTGTGGTGACCGTTCCCGCCTCGGCGCTGGGCTTGTCGGGCGACGCACCCACCGCTATGCAGGTCACGCTGTCAGGTATCGCGTTGCAATCAGTCACGCTGTCAACCACCACGGCTGGGAAAGCCGCGATGGTCCAGGCCACTATTGGACCGGTCAAAGATGCCACCCCCATATTGGCGCCGATCTGACCAATCGGCGCAGCGCTGAACTAGTGCGCGGCCCCACTCAGCATGATGTCAAGCGCGCACGCGTACCGTCGACCCAAGTCGTCTTTGCGCACGCCAGCCGGTGCCGAAATTTCCAGCGTCACCAAGCCGTGACAAAGCGCCCACAGCGAATACGCAACATCGCCAGCATCTCCTCGTCGCAGTTCGCCGTCATTCATCGCCGTGGTTACTGCGTGCACAAAATCGGCAAACACCACGCTGGTGATTTCCCGAGTCTCGGGTATGGGCTCGAAGTCTGGCAACACGCCACCGAAAACGAGTTGATAATGACATGGGTGGGCCACCGCGTTGTCCCGGTATGCCACCAGGGTTTGGCGAACTTTGTCAACCGCTGCGCCGTGTAGACGAGCTGCAACAAGATCTTCCTGCATTCGTTCAATCCCCTCTCGGTACAACGCGTCGATCACGCCGTTCTTTGATCCGAACCGGGAATAAACACCCATTGTTGACCACCCCGCCGCGGCGGCGATACGTCGCACGGTGAGCGCATGCGGGCCTTGTTCGCTCAGAAGCCGCGAAGCATTCGAGAGTAGGTCAGTTGCTTGTGAGTCGAGGTCAATCATATGGGCCGCCATCTTTTAATGGTAACGCACGTTTAGTTTGGCGTACTGTCACTAGCTGACATTCACTTAAAAATGTTTTAGCGTCCTAGGTTTTGTGCGACCCTGCAGCGTGCTGTGCTGCCTCGGTGATCTTGTCGAAGATGTCACGATTTATGTCCATACACCCCTCGCCTTTGGCTCCGATACAGCAGCAATCATCATTCGGCGACAAGGCGGCAGCGCGGCCAATGTGGCCAAACACGCGGCATCCCTCAACACGCCAACCACATTCGTTGGTCAAGTCGGTAGCGACAACCTCGGTCAGAGTCTGGTAGACGGACTCATGGCACAGGGCGTCACGGTCTGGGCGCCACGACGGGGGCGGACCGGGTCAATCGTGGTCATCGTGGACCGCGATGGAGAACGATCATTTCTTACCGATCGTGGCGCAGCGTCACAACTCGAAACTGTGATGGCCGAGTGGTTGACCGGAGTCCAGTGCCTCCATGTGCCGTGGTACTCCCTGGCTGCCGGGCCGATTGCCGAAGCCACCCAATCGGCCATCGAAACCGTTCGAAACGCGGGGGCCGGGGTGTCCATTGACGTGTCGTCAGTCGCACTATTCCCCGACGTCGCCGAAGGTCGGAACCGCATAGAAAGGCTCGCTCCCGACATTGTGTTTGCCAACGCGGCCGAGGCCGTTCACCTGAATTTGCTGAGCGAACCACTCACTGCCTGTCGACTCATCGTGATCAAACGGGGAGCCGAGTCTGCGGTGTTGCTCGACCGCAGAGGTCGCATGACACACGTCGATGCCCTATCGCTGACGCTGAGCCGACTCGACACCACCGGGGCTGGCGATGCGTTCGCGGCTGGATTCTTGACCGCCACTCTCTGCGGAGAATCCGATATCGCGTCGGCGCGCGCTGGGCACGAAGCAGCCCACGCCCACTTGACCGACCAGCACCTCGCGTTTGATAACAAAATTCACCGCGCTGTGGCCAATGCGAGCGACCCTGAACAAACGGAAACAACGGCTCAGTTCTGAGCCCGCCGTCTGCGAAACTACCGTATGCCAATTGCCCCTGTCGTGTCTGAGGAAGTCGCCGACGCACTGCGAAGCGGTCTTCCCGTCGTGGCGTTGGAGTCAACAATCTTCTCCCTATTGGGCCTGCCCTACCCGCACAATCTGGCGGCCATGGATTCATGCGAGGAGGCAATTCGCAACGGCGGCGCCGTACCAGCCATCACCGCAGTGCTCGACGGCGTTGCCAGGGTCGGCATCGACACACAACATCGGGAACGGATTCTGACCGGCACCCGAAAAGTTGCCGAACGCGATCTGGCAGTGGCGATCGGCCAAAAGTGGAGCGCCGGCATGACGACGGTTTCAGCAACGGTGGCCTTGTGCCATGCCGCTGGGGTAAGCGTGTTCGCAACCGGCGGCATTGGCGGGGTGCACCGCGGCGCTGAGGTCACGGGCGACATCTCCGCCGATCTTGACGCTCTGGCCAATCACCCGGTGGTCACTGTGTCGGCCGGAGCGAAAGCATTCCTGGATTTGCCGCGAACCCTTGAATACCTTGAGACGGTGGGCGTTGCCGTACTGGGGTGGCGCACTGGCGATTTTCCTGCGTTCTACAGCCAGTCTTCCGGGAGTTCAGTGCCCCACCGAGTCGACACCGCCGCGGAAGTAGCAGCTATTTTCGGCGCCCGGAGCCGGCTCAATACCGGCATCCTGATCGCCAACCCCATCCCCGCCGCTGCAGAAATTCCCGCCGCCGAACTCGATACCGTGCTCAGCCAAGCCGAATCCGACGCCGCCCGAGCCGGGATCCGTGGCAATGCCGTGACCCCATTCATTTTGGGGCGGATCGCACAAGCAACCCACGGGCGAAGCATTCCCGCCAACCTCACCCTCGCCCACAACAACGCGGTGGTCGCTGCTGAAATTGCTGTCGCCCTCATCCAATAAAAAGTCACCGTTTCCCTATCGCTGGGCGTCATTGACGACAAGAATGCGCCCATGAAAATTGGCATTCTCACTGGAGGAGGCGACTGTCCGGGGCTCAACGCAGTCATTCGCGCCGTCGTCCGCAAAGGTGAAAAAATATACAGCGATTCATTTGTCGGCTTTCTCGACGGATGGAAAGGCGTGATCGACAACCGATCAACCGTGCTCGACGTCACCGCAATGCGCGGCACGCTTCCCCTCGGAGGCACCGTGCTGGGAAGCTCGCGGACGAATCCATTCAAAGTCGACGGCGGGGTTGACGCAGTGAAGTCGGCAATGGCCGCCCACCAACTCGACGCCCTCATCGCCATTGGAGGAGAAGACACGCTCGGCGTCGCCAACCGACTCGGCGACCACGGCGTCAACGTGGTCGGCGTTCCCAAGACAATCGACAACGACCTGTCGGCCACCGATGTCACCTTCGGCTTTCACACCGCAGTTCAGATCGCTACCGACGCCATCGATCGACTACACACCACGTCCCAGTCACACGACCGCGTGATGGTCGTGGAAGTCATGGGCCGCCATGCCGGATGGATTGCCACGTACGCCGGAATCGCCGGCGGCGCCACCATCATCCTGATTCCCGAAGAACCTTTCGACATCGATCGGGTGTGCGAATTCCTCATACATCGACATGCCTCGGGCCGGTTCGCGTCCATCGTCGTCGTCGCAGAAGGAGCCACGCCGGTAGAGGGAACGCTGGCAACGCTGTCGGGAAAACTTGACGCATTCGGCCATGCGCAACTCGGCGGAGTCGGGCAAATGATCAGCATCGCCATTGAAGAACGCACCGGGTTTGAAACCCGCGCCACCGTGCTGGGTCACGTTCAACGCGGCGGCACACCCAGCGCGTTTGACCGCGTGCTCGCCACGCGTTTTGGCATCGCAGCCATCGACGTCGTTCATGATGCCGACTACGGGAAAATGGTCGCGTTGCGAGGTACGGACATCGTTCGGGTACCACTGGCGCAAGCCGTCGGCGCTCTCAAAACAGTCGACCTATCGCTGCTCCACGGTGTAGCAGAAGTGTTTTTCGGGTAGATGTGGTGACATCACGAGCAGTTGCCCCACAAGGTGTTGCCGCGCCGGTAGCCAACTACGCGCTTGGGGTCTCAACTACTCATGCCACGCGCTGGCTCCACACGTCTGGCATCGTGCCGGTGAGTCCCGACGGCACAGTTCCAAGCGGAGCGCCCGCACAGGCAGATGCCATTTGGCACACGGTGTACGCGTTGCTCCACGAAGCCGACATGACCGTCGAGCACGTGGTCAGCATCACGACATACGTCGTGGCCGGTAACGATCTCGGCCCAGTGATGGCAGCCCGAGACGAGGCGCTCAAAGGTCACCTCTGCGCGTCGACGTTGGTGTACGTGACTCAGTTGGCTCAGCCCGCCTGGCAGGTCGAGATCGCCATCATTGCCGCGGCATAAATGGCCAAGTATGCGCGGATTTCCGACGCCCACGATGCGCGTCTGGCTCCATACATTGCATTGCGTGATCCAATTCTTCGACGAGCGACGCAAGTGCCAGGCGCTCTGGGCTTGGGCGTATTTATCGCAGAAGGCAAATTGGTCTTACCGCGAGTGCTGGCGTCACGGTATCCAATTGAATCGGTGCTGGTATCTCCAAACCGCCTAGCCGAATTCGCTGACATCCTCAACCCCTACAACGTGACAGTGTTGGTGTGCGACCAACACATCATCGACCTCACCACCGGGTACCACTTACATCGAGGCCTTCTGGTGTGCGCGTCGCGAACGCCCGTGCTCGAGGTAAACGACGTGCTTGAAAACGCACGTCGAATAGCGATCATCGAAGGTCTTACCGATCAGGAAAATCTCGGGTCAATATTTCGCTGTGCTCGCGCGTTGGGCATTGACGCAATTCTGCTCGACCCAGCGAGTTGCGACCCCTTATATCGGCGTGTAGTGCGGGTGTCGATGGGATACGCGTTGCACCTACCGTGGACGCGCCTCGACCCGTGGCCCAATTCACTCGACACGGTATTAGCGCACGGCTTCGAGATTGTGGCGCTCACACCAGACGCGTCGGCGCGTCCTCTGCGGGAATTCGCCGCCGAACCTCACGCCAAGTTGGCCGTGGTCTTGGGTGCCGAAGCCCACGGGCTCACCGACGATGCGTTGCAAAGGGCGCATCATCACGTCCGCATCGAACAACGCGCCGACGTGGATTCGCTCAACGTGAGTCACGCTGCTGCTATCGCATTCGCGGCACTCGCCACACCAGATCGGTCACAATCTGTCGATAGCGAAGTGCGAGGATCGACGTGTGAAGGAACCAGCTGACCAACTCGTCGGGGCTCTTCGACGTGAATTGGTCGCCCACCACACCGAGTTTTTCATCCGAAAGGCCATCGGCTGGGCGCTACGCTCCTATGCGTCGATCGAGCTTGACGCCGTCAAAACCTTCGTCACCACCCACGACTCCCGACTGTCGGGACTATCGAAAAGAGAAGCCCTCAAACGGCGTCAATGAACAACAACACCACGCCTCCCGCCAAAGAATTGCTCAAACACCCCGCCGCGCTATTTGTTTTGCTCGCCATGTTTTTGCACACGACGGCCGTGAGCGCGCAAGCAATCGCACTCGGCAAACAGGTCTACGACATGACCGGCCGGCGCATCGATCTGGGCTGGATTGGCCTGGCTGAATTTGCCCCGACGGCGCTCTTGGTGTTCGTATCAGGGGCGGTTGCCGACCGGTTCGACAGACGGCGTATTGCAGCGATAGGCCTCTTCGGGGAAGTGGGTTCGTCAGTCGGTTTGGCGTTGTACGCGGCATCTCACCCCACGCGTGTGTGGCCCATTTTTGCGCTCGTGGCATTGTTCGGCATCTCCCGCGGGTTCACCAGCCCGGCCATTCGGTCATTGGTGCCCTCAACCGCACCCGAAGTCTTGCTGCCTCGCATAAGCGCTCTGTCTTCCACGATGTGGACATCGGCAGGCATCGGCGGCCCTGTGTTGGGCGGTTTCTTGTATGCGTGGCGACCCGCCGCGCCATATTGGTTCGCGGCGATCATGATGAGCCTGGCTGCCATTGCCGCACTGAGCATCGACAAAGAAATCGAGGCCCATAAACAACACGCCAAACCCACCAAACTCAGCACTGCATTCGACGGATTACATTTTGTGCGACGCACCCCGTTACTGCTTTCAGCAATCAGTTTGGATTTGTTCGCCGTACTCTTTGGCGGAGCGGTTGCGCTGTTGCCAGCTATTGCCAAAGATCGGCTTCACGTTGGCGCTACCGGGCTGGGCTGGTTGCGCGCGTCGGCCAGCGCTGGCGCCGCAATGATGGCCATCGTGCTCACCTCACGCCCGGTGACGAGAGGCGTCGGCCGCAAATTGCTGTACGCAGTGGGCGTGTTTGGGGTGGCCACGATCGTGTTGGGCTTCACCAACAACTACGCCGTAGCGGTGGCCTGTTTGTTGACACTGAGCGCGGCCGACATGATCAGCGTGTTCATCCGAACCACACTCGTACCCCTCGCCACACCGTCAGCCATGCGCGGACGTGTCACGGCCGTCGAGGCCGTGTTTATCGGCGCGTCCAATGAACTTGGCGCGTTCGAATCGGGCATTGCTGCCCAAGCAATGGGCACAGTCTGGGGAGTCGTCTCGGGCGGCATCGCCACACTGGTTGTCGTTGCTGTGTGGTCGGTGAAATTTCCGAGCCTGCGAAATATCGATACGTTCGCTGAGATCACCGCAAGCTCTAACTAGCCGTGGCCGTCTTATTGGGCCTCATGGTCGCGGTTTGTTTCGGCTGTGGCGACTTTTGTGGTGGCATGGCATCTCGCAAGATTCGGTCAACGCAGGTGCTCACTCGTACGCAACCTATTTCGGTGGTCCTCGGCACAATGGTGGCCCTCGTCATTGGCGGACACCCAACGTCGGGCGATGTGATCAGATCATTGGCGATCGGCGTGCTCAGCATGATTGGTTTGAGTCTTCTGTACCGCGGGTTGGCGATCGGGCCTATCGCCGTGGTGGCCCCCATTACCGCTGTTGGCTCGGCGCTGATCCCGGTGATCTGGGGCGTCACTTTTGGCGAGAAATTGACAGGGAGTATCGCTGCCGGAATTGCGATCGTGATTGTGGCGGTGGTCATGCTCAGTCGCGATTCCTCCGAGCACGGCGACGAACGAATCCATTTGTCGGCCGTGTTACTGGCCCTCACGGCCGGCAGTGCTTTCGGGTTTGGCGTCATCATGTTGTCGAACACGTCCAAGCACGGCGGCGTGTGGCCAGCGGTGATGGAACGCTTCGCCATGTTCCTCTGCGCAGTCGCGTTCAACAAGGCCCGCAACTACGACCGAGTGCACGTTCGCGGCCGCGATTGGCTCACTATTGCGGCTAACGCGAGCGGCGACACCGCCGCCACCATCCTGCTGATTTTGGCGACCCGCAAGGGCCTCTTAGCTGTTGTGGCGCCGCTCCAGTCGCTGTATACGGCGGTCACCGTGTTGTTGGCCCGATTCGTTCTCAAAGACCGAATGAGCGTGGCCCAAACCGCGGGTCTCATTG
>JAYWAI010000438.1:0-23702 GCA_043782545.1 Acidimicrobiia bacterium | reverse complement strand
TTACGAGGAGACAAACTATTGATGCCAGAGGCCAGATGGATACGGGTGGTCTGCGCAGCGATCCACCCCATCATCACCTCTGGGGCCGACATGTGGCTGTATTCCGTAAGGCAGTGATGTTCGCCGAGCCAGACGTATTTCCAGTTGTGCTTGTCGGCGAGAACGGCGTATGCGCCTTCTTGCATGAGAGCTCTGTGTTCGCTGTTGGTGTCGTGCGCAGCCGGCCCTGGAATGTAGCCGTTGAGAAAAATACCGAATTCCATAGTGAACCCCCGTGAGTCAGGACATTGGTGGCTTGAGTCAACCGTTATTGAACAACACATTAATCAGAAACGAAAGCCCCAAGTGCAACTTGGGCGGGAATTGGGTTGAAATATTCCTTCACGCCGCAAATGAGGTCACCGCGAAACGTGTAAATCGCAATGTACGAATTGGCGTATGGTCGGCCGGTCGGTAAGGCATTTCCCGTGCTGACGTATTCAACGATGAGTGTGTCGGGGTCAATGAGTGCGAAGGCTCGGGTAATGGCAAGGGAGAATCGAAATACGTTAAATGCGGCGCGAAGATATTTGGCCACGTCACGTTTTCCGACGATGACCTTCGGCGGAGACGAATATGGAATGCCAAACACAACGTCGTCGGAGTAGTTCTCCAACATTGCCTCGACGTCACCCGTGGCGATCGCTGCAAACGCCGCCGTGATGATCGAAACTTGTTGCCGCGTGCGAACCGAATCGTCTGCCATTGCGTGGTGTCCAGTGCCCTGACGTTATTGGCTGGGTGCTTCGACGCACGCCACAATCATGGTGGTGAGGTCATCTAGGAAGGCCCGGTGGCTGAGTTTGGGCTTGCGTGCATGGTGGATCAGCCGGGCCCGTCCGGCGACGACGCCGGTCATAAGGCTCAACGCGCCAACGATTCGGCTGTCGCGCACCGCGGGTACGAGATGCGTTTGGCGGTCGCGAATTTCCAGTAAAATCGAGTCCAGTTGTGGAGCAGTGACCTCGTTACCTGAATGCCACTGATGGAAATGCCCGGAGAACTGAGCCACGATGCGGACGTAGTCACGCCCGGGTTCGGTCAGTAACGCGTCGCCGTAGGGGCCCACGAGGCAATCGACGAGTTGCCGCGTGGTGGGCGAATCGCCGCATTGAGCCAGACGCCGACCGCGCGCCGCGTCCATGGGCGTGCCATGTTTGTCCAAAATGTACAAACGAAGGCCGCCCACCGACCCAAAGTGGTAGTGGATCACTGACGCGTTGCGTTGACCAGCCAACTTGGTGATGTCACGAACCGTTGCTTCAAAGACACCATGATCGGCAAAGAGGCGTTCTGCGGCCCGTACGAGATCGTCGCGCGTGGCCGCAGCGTCACGTGGCACTATGCCACCTCTGGCGAAGTGAGGTGCGCCGCTAGTTCGTCAATCAAGGCAACGACTTCGTGAGCACAATCGATATAGGCGTTGGTTTCCATGCCGCCAGGGTCGATTACTTCCTCCCACGGTTCCAGCGTCAGCGCGGCCAGATCTAACGCTTTCGTGCCGGCGGCGACGCCGCCACTCGAGTCAAGGTCACGCACTAGTCGTTTGAGCGTGGCGGTCTTGTTCGCCGAAGCCGGATGCTCGCGCCGGACCCACCTGACGTGTTCGGGGGCGAGGCACACAATGAGATCCGCAGCTTCGAGGTGGTGAGCGTGGGCCTGTTTGCTGAGATGCTTGGGTACGGCGAGGGCAACTGCATCAAAGGCCGCTCGAGTGCGCACCGAAACCGGGCAACCGTCAACGGTGAGCGTGCCGGCCGTGTCGATGGCGAGGTGTGGCAGTCGAGTGCGCAACGCAGCGCCGGCCAACACCGAACGCGTTGCGTTGCCCGTGCACAGGAACAAGACGGAAGTCACGAAGTTACGGTACCCAACTTTGTGTACTGACAACGTGCAAAGCGCTGTGGTTAATGGGTTTGCCCGGCTTTGCGACTGGCGTTGCCGCGTACCATCGCGCACATACCGGTCAGTAGTTTGATGGCAATATCTGGTTGTTCCTTCAAAATGGGCTTGAGGTTGAAATAGCTAATCGACAGCAGTGTCATGGCTGTTGTCGACGTCACCGTGGCGGCTCGTTCGCCGCCGTCGAGTACCGAAATTTCACCGAAATAGTCGCCAGCACCGACCTTGCCGACCGACCTGCCGTCAACGGACACTTTTGCGTCTCCAACGGCCACGAGATACAACCGTCGATCCTTGTCGCCTTGTGTGACTACGGCAACGCCAGGGGCGATGGCGTGATCGCGAGCGATGGCACGGATGACCGACAGTTCCTTGGATGTCAGGCCTTCAAAGAGCTTGACCGAGCTCAGAAGTGTGGTCATTGGGTCGACTGCTTTGGCCATGGTGGCTCCCCGTTTGTTGGCTGGTTCGTGCACTATAACGTTGAGCGTTGGCGCGCTGTCGCCCTATGGTGACTCTTGCATCGACTCAGAGTGAGCACAGCCAGTCAACGTCGGAATTCTGACAGCGTCAGATACCAAACCACGGCTCGGCGCTTAAATCGCCATCGACAATTTCGCGGTCTTCGTCATCGGCGACCTGGACCTCACGCGCCAGATGCAAAGTCGCTCGCGCATCATCAAGCCGGCCGAGGCTGGCGTAGGAACGGGCGAGCGCTTCGTAGGCAAAGGCCAGATCGAAATCGGCGAGCCCACCGCGTTCAACGGCGGCCATGCAGCGCTTGGCATGATGCAGTGCCGTGTCTCCCCGGCCAGTGATGGCGTGAACGCGAGACACGAGCCATTCGGCCCGAGCGTCGTTGGCGTCGGTGCGGTTTGCGGCGAGCGCCCAGTGATATGCGGCGGCGTACGCGCTGCGAATCATGGCCTCGTCGTCTTCTGGGGTGCGTTCGTTGTTGCCGATGTAGCCCCATGTGGCGTTATTGATCTCCACCGCCTTTTCTCGATGCTCGAGGGCCACGAGATTTACCGTCGCGAGGTCGGCGTCGGTGCGATCGTTGGAAATCATGCCGATCGGCTCGCCGGTCTCGACGAGAGTTTTGAGTCCTTCAGCGATAATCGGCCACCCACCGTTGGTCAAAGCCCACGACTTTGAAAGCCCGCCGAAATCGGAGTGCACGATGCTGAGGCGGGTGATGCCCTCCAGCGGGGTGAGTTCGAAGGTGACGTTGCTGGGTGATTCGGCACGCGCTTCCTCGTCCCAATTGACATGGAAGCTCATCACCAAGCGACGAAATGGTTCGGATTCGAGAATCGAACCGTCGACGGTCGTACCAAGTTCTCCGACGTAAGCGTAAGTGGAGCCGACGTCTGACCCGCCTTGAAAACGACAGCCGTAGTAGTACTTCTCGGTGAAATCCGGATCGATCAGAGCGTTCCAAACGACGTCTGGCGATGCTTTGATGTAGGTCTCATGGATGTGGCGGGGTTGAGGCATGACGGGCCTTTCGTTGGGGTTGAGTGGATTGCTGTTGTTCGATATCGCGACGGAGTTGGGTGAGTGCGGCCACGTGCGGCCCGGCAAATTTCGACACCCACCGTTCGTAGATCTGGTGAATTGGTACCGGGTTGAGGTAGTGCAATTTTTCGCGACCGTTGCGCCGCGTCACCACGAGATGAGCGTTGGCGAGCACGGCAAGATGTTTCATGACGCCGAACCGGGTGATGTCGGGTAGGACATCACACAGCGAGGTCAGCGTTTGCCCGTCAATGCTGCGCAGTGAATCCAACAGTGCCCGACGATTGCGGTCGGCCAGCGCTTTGAACACCTCGTCGTCCTCGGCTTGCATGCCTCAACGATACGTGACCCGTTGGTCACCTGTCAACGGTCACGCAGAAATTTCCTGACCCGATCCTTGGCGTGGTGTCCCTGTTAACTTTGCGATCAGATGTTTGACGGACGACGAAGCATGACGATTCGGCGCGCAATACGCCAACCATCGTTGGTGTGTACAACGTCGTCGCGGTAATCGCATGAGCCGAAGACGCCGTCCTTGCCGGGTCCGAACACCTGTGACAGCAATTTTATCGGGTCGCCGATGGCGAGAATTTCGACGTTGGAGACGTGATGCGCCGTTGGGTGAGATGTTACAGACGCCATGTAATTGGTGAGCTCGTCGATGCCTTCGAACGAGCGGGTGAGCCGACCAAAATTGGTCAGCTCGTAGTAGCAATCATGCGTGAATACCGTGCGAAACCGGGTCCAATCGCGCTGGTCGATGGCATTCGCATAGCGCACGGGGAGGGCGTGAATGTCGTAGCGGTCTTGGAGCGACAAAGTATCGATGGTGTCCACGTCGATGATCTTTTCACATCCGGTGTACAGTCCGTCGATGAACGAAACTCAGGTTGGATTTACGGTGATTGACGGGGCGTCGTCGCAGCGCTCGGCGACGACGGTGGCGGTCAGCACCATCGATGCCAAAGCCTATGTATCGAGCGCCGATCTTCAACGAGCGCTTGGTATCGAACGCAAGCCAGAGGGCCTGTGCGTCGGCGATGTGTGTTACCCCGTACGCACTGCGCTCGACGCCACCATTGATGGCCAACCCGCCGTCAGCATTGATGGCGTCGCGGCAACGCTGGGTCGGCCGCTGGTGTTTGACGCGGCGGCCGCAGTGGCATGTTTGGGAGCAGGAGCGGCGCAGCGTTCCCAATCACTCAAGTCGGGTTACGCACCCAACTTCACGCTGCCTGACCTTGATGGCACGCTGCATAGTCTGAGCGACTTTCGCGGTCGCAAAGTGGTGTTGTACGCCTACGCAAGTTGGTGAGGCTGCCGCACTGATCTGCCCGTGTGGCAGACGCTCAACACGGAGCTTGCCCCCTTCGGCTTGACCGTTATCACGGTGGCCCTCGACAAGAATTTCGACGATGCCCGGCCGTGGATTGAGGTGGCCGCGCCCACTCACCCGAGCTTGATCGACACCAACTATGTGATGGCCGACCTATACAACATGGTCAACGTGCCGACCGTGTTGTGGATAGACGAAGAGGGTCGAATCGTGCGGCCCAATGACGTGTTGTACGTCGACGAAACCTTCAGCGCCATTCACGGCTACGAAGCAGCGCAGCCAATCGCTGCACTGCGGGCCTGGGTGCACGGCGAGTACTCCGGCTACGACGGTGACGCCATTGCCGACCAGCCGGTGGCGTCAGCCGATGATCAACTGGCCCGCGCTCATTTTGCTACCGCGTGGTGGTTGGCCAACAACGGGCGCAATGCCGAAGCCGAGCCGCATTTCGAAGCGGCTGATGCGCTGGCTCCGCATGACTTTACGATCCGGCGCGGCGCGATGTTGATGCGCGGCAAGGATCCTTCTGGCATGGAGTTTTTCAAAATGGCCGGCGATTGGGTCAGTGCGGGCAACTCGTATTACGTGCCACAGAGCGACCTCGCTCCCGGAACCTCAAACAACAAGTTCGGGAAGTTCTTGGACCAAATCAACGGTGGCGTCGCCCCGCAGGCCGCGGTACGAGCCAGCCATTCCCCAACCAACGGCCACTAACACGAGCATCAATACCGCGCATGTCGTGTACGCCGTGACGCGACCAAAGTGTTGATACAACTGGCCGGCCACCACTGCCATGATGCCAGCGACGAGTGTTTGTGTGCCGCCCATAAGCCCCTGTGCACCCGCTTGCCGCTCAGGTGGTGTGGTCATGCTGACCCCAATGCCGCCGGCCGAAATGGTGGCCCCGTCATTGAGTGCATGCACCATGGCGATCGAAAACATAGCAATCGCAGTGGGCATTTGGCCGTACAGAAACATGAAGGTGGCCCCGCAACTCAACCCCACGAGCAGCACCCGAAATGGTCCGAATCGTTGAGCCCACCGGCCTGACGATGGACCCAAAATAATGAGCGGCACCGCGAACAAGGTGATGCCCAGATTCTTGATCCAATCACTGGAATGCAGGTCGTCGAGCACGAGCACCCAGAGTGCATCAAAGGTGCCAATCATCACGAACGCTGCTGAACCCATGGTGAGCGCGCCCACGAAAGGTTTGATGCGAAACAGGTCGAAGGCAAAGCGTTCCTTAGGCGGTTCGACACTTTCTTGAATGTGGATGCTGAGGATGGCTGGCAGCGTCACAATGGTCATGACGACCAACACCAGGTACGGGGCGCCCAAACCAAACCGACCCACGAGCACGGCCGATAGCGCCGGGCCGAGTGCAAAACCCGACACATCGCACGACAGCAACAGCCCTAAGTTGGGTCCGAAATTCTCTGGGTCGGCCAGTATCGCAATGCGCCGCACCGCGGGCCCGGCAGTCCCACCACCCATGCCCATGAGTACGCGCCCCACGAGCAAACCGGGCAGCGATTTGCTCACCGCCATGAGAATCAGCCCAATAACGTTGAGCAATATTCCGGCGATCACGAGCTGTCGAGCGTGGCCCCGGTCAGCCCGGGGCGCGATGAAAAGTTGGCAAAAGAACGCGGCCAAGAAGCCGATCGACACAATGAAACCAAGCGCTCCGGAAGCTATGTGGTACTTGTCTCGGTAGTCGTCGAGCACGGTAAACATCACGCCATACCCGGCGCCGAGCGACCCGGTGAGCGCGCCGAGAGTTAGGATCAATCGGCGCGTAGACATGGCTTGAAGATAGCCGCCACGTCGTCGAGCAAGCAGGGTATTTCGGAACGGTTACGCTCGCACCGTGTTTGATATTGCTGCAAGTGGCTACTTTGCCTCCATCGTTCCCGCTGGTGCGGCGTTGCGGTGTTTGACGTTCCAAGGTCGAAATCTCGTCGTGCCATTCGGGGCAGACGCTCCCATGCCGGCGTATCGAGGAGCCGTGCTGGCGCCATGGCCAAACCGCCTTGCCAACGGTGCTTACGAGTTCGATGGCATTGCCTACGCTGTGCCGACTAACGAGGCGATTCGTCGCACGGCATTGCATGGCTTGGTGGCATTTGCACCGTTCACGATGGTCCATCACGACGGCCGATCGGTGACCTTGGCGTGTGTCATCGACGCGTCGGACGCCTTCCCGACCGAAGTCACCCTCACCGTCACCTATTCGATCAATACCGGCGGTTTGACCGTGATTTTTCGGGCCCACAATAGCGGTGGGGCGAGCGCTCCATATGGTTGCTCGATCCATCCGTATCTCGTGGCGGGAAGTGACTCGATGGATGATTGGACGCTTGTCTTGGATGCCAACGAAGTAATGCTGGTAGACGACGAGCGGCTCTTGCCGCTATCCGTCGAAACGGTCGATGGCACCACGTTCGATTTTCGGTTGCCTCGAAAAATTGGCCGCACGGCCATTGATAACGCGTACAGGGGCGTCGACCCCGAGCGTAGAGAGTTGACACTACTGTCAAGTCTCGGCGGTGGCGTGAAAATGAGTTGGGGCCCAGAATGCCCGTGGGTGCAGCTCCACACTGCGGATCGCCTCGGCCCGATTCCTGGCCAACCGCCGCTGGACGGTCATCGGGCGGGGCTGGCCGTCGAGCCCATGACGTGCCCGCCCGACGCGTTTAATTCTGGCATCGATGTCGTTCACCTCGCGCCAGGCGAAACGCACGAGGCGCGTTGGCTGATCTCCGCGATATAGGTTAGTAGTTTCCGCCCCCGAGGAGACCGATGTTTTTCGACGACAGTCACGACATGTTTCGCGCCAGTGTGCGCTCGTTTATCGACAGGGAAGTCACCCCATTTGTGCCGGAATGGGAAGCCGCTGGCATCGTGCCGCGTTCGCTATTTACCAAGGCTGGCGCGAACGGATTTTTGGGGATGGCGATTCCGACAGAACATGGCGGCGGGGGAGTTGATGACTTCCGGTACAACATGGTTATTTCGGAGGAGTTTGCCCGCGCCGGCGCTGGGGGCGCGGGCCTGGGGATCACGTTGCATAACGACATCATGGTGCCGTACTTTTTGGCCTATTGCAATCCAGAACAAGCGGCTCGGTGGCTGCCTGGCATCGCCAGCGGCGAGCTCATCACCGCGTTGGCGATGACCGAGCCGGGCATTGGCAGCGACTTGGCCTCGATGGGTACCACGGCGGTACGTGATGGCGACACGTACATTGTCAACGGTTCTAAGACCTTCATTACCAACGGGATCAACGCCGATCTTATTGTGGTAGCGCTCAAGACCGACCCGTCGATGAAACACAAGGGTGTGAGCCTGCTGGTGGTTGAGCGTGGCATGCAGGGCCTAGAGCGCGGTCGCAACCTGGACAAGATCGGCCTCCACAGTCAAGACACTGCCGAATTGTTTTTCAACGACCTGCGGGTGCCCGTTGAGAACCGATTCGGAGAGGAAGGCATGGGCTTCAATTACCTCACGGCAAACTTGGCCCAGGAGCGCCTGTCGATAGCGGTGACTGGTGTGGCCAGCGCCCGTCAGGCTCTGCAATGGACCTTGGATTATACGAAAGAACGTAAGGCGTTCGGCCAGCCGTTGAGCGCGTTCCAGAATACGAAATTTGTTTTGGCCGAGGTATCGACGGAGGTCGAAGTCACACAAAGCTACGTTTACGATTGTGTGAATCGCCTGAACGCCGGGACGCTCACGCCGGGCGATGCGGCTCGGGCAAAATGGTGGGCCACCGAGATGCAGAAGCGATCGGTCGACCGGTGTTTGCAGCTTTTTGGCGGCTATGGCTACATGAACGAGTATCCGATAGCGCGTGCCTATGCCGATGCCAGAATCACCACCATCTATGGCGGCACTACGGAGATCATGAAGACGATCATCGCCAAGGATTTAGGCCTCTAAGCGGCTGGATGCATCTGAGTCGGTAGCCTGGCAGCAATGACGGCCACGATGGAGCGAGGTAGCACCTTCGCTTCGTTGAAAGTGCGAAATTTCCGCCTGTTTTTTACAGGCCAAATTATTTCGCAAGTGGGTAACTGGCTCACGCTCATCGCTCAAACGCTTTTGGTCTACAAAATTACCAACAGCGGAGTGGCGCTCGGCGTGCTGACGGCGTCGCAGTTCCTGCCCAACTTGCTACTGGGGCCTTGGGCGGGGGTGATTGCCGACCGGCGCGACAAACGACGCCTGCTGCTCACCGTGCAATCCATAGCCATGCTGCAATCCTTCGTGCTTGCGGGAGTGGCGTTTTCTGACCATCCATCAGTGGTGGCGATTTGTATTGTGGCGTCGTGCGGAGGGGTCGCCAATGCATTTGACAATCCTGCTCGGCGTTCGTTTGTAGTTGAGATGGTGCCAGTGGATCAGACACAAAATGCGGTGAGTCTCAACAGCGCGCTGATGACTGGTTCACGGGTGGTCGGGCCGGCATTGGCCGGATTTCTCATCCATAAAGTCGGCTTTGGTTGGTGTTTCGTTGTGGACGGGGTGTCGTACTTCGCTGTGTTACTCGGGTTGTTTTTGATTCGCGTCACAGAGCTTCGGCCCATGGAGATGTTGGCCAAAGGTAAGGGTCAGATTTTGAGTGGCGTGCGTTACGCACGCCGCGAACCAGACCTTTGGGTGCCGCTGGTGATGATGGCGATCGTGGGCACGTTCACCTTTAATTTCAACGTGGTCATGCCGTTGCTCCTCAAGCGCACCTTTCATGGTGGCGACACGCTTTTCACGAACTTTTACGCCGTGTTGAGTATTGGTTCTGTCGTCGGTGCACTGGTCGCCGCTCGCCGCACCGGCATCGAATCACGGCACATGGTGTGGTCGAGTGCTGCGTTTGGCGTGGCTATGGCGGCGTTGGCGTTGAGCCCGAACGCGGCCGTGGCGTTCCCGATTGGTTTCCTAGTCGGCGTCACCAGCATCTCATTTATGACGACGTCGACCACGTTGATTCAGCTTCGCAGCGACCCGGCAATGCGCGGTCGAGTGCTGAGTTTGCAAGCCATGGTTTTTTTAGGATCGACACCCATTGGCGGGCCTATTGTGGGGACCATTTCGCAATGGCTCAATCCACGTGTTGGCGTGGCCGTTGGTGCGGCCGCGGCGTTGATCGCCGCGTTCTACGGGTGGCGATCCAGCGTCACCGGACGGCGGTTTTGATCTCGCTGAGAACCTCTGGTGTGAGTTTCGCCAGCACCGATTTTGCCCCGAGATTTTCGACCACTTGCTCCACCTTGCTGGCTCCAAGAATTACCGTGGACACGTGCGGATTCGCGGCGCACCAGGCGATCGACAGTTGAGCCAGTGAGCACTCCAACGTCTCGGCAATAGCCGCCAGTTTGACGACTTTGGCGTTGCGCTCAGGATTGGTGAGACCATCCTTGAGCCATCCATAGCCCGGCAGTGCGGCGCGCGAATCGGCCGGGATGCCGTCGACATATTTGCCAGTGAGGAGGCCGCTAGCCAGCGGGCTCCAGGTGGTGAGGCCGAGCCCGATGTCGTCGTACAGCCTGGCATATTCCTTTTCGACTTTGGCTCGCTCAAAGAGGTGGTATTGCGGTTGTTCTACGACGGGCTTGTGGAGGTGGTGGCGTTCGGCGATTTCCCACGCAGCGCGAATGTCGTCGGCGCTCCACTCGGAGGTACCCCAATAGAGGGCTTTGCCGCTGGAAATAATGTCGCTCATGGCCCACACTGTTTCCTCGATTGGCGTGTTGGGATCGCTGCGATGACAGTACAGCACGTCCACGAAATCCAGGCCCATGCGCTGCAACGAGCCGGTTATCGAGTGCATGAGATATTTCCGGTTGAGGGTGTTGCGCATGTTGACCATCTCACCGTCGATACCCCAAAACACTTTGGTGGAGATCACATAGCTCTGGCGATCCCAACCCAACTCGGCAATGGCCTTTCCCATGATGGTTTCTGATGCGCCACCGGCATACGCCTCGGCGTTGTCGAAAAAGTTGACGCCACCTTCGCGTGCCGCGGCGAGGCAGTCGCGGGCCAAGCCGGTGTCGAGTTGTGTGCCGAACGTGACCCACGAGCCGAACGAAAACGTGCTGACTTGAAGGCCCGTGCGGCCTAATCGTCGAAAGGTCATTGGCGTGTTGTCTGTCATGTGCCGATCATCCCACACGTGCGCGCTGAGTAGGCCAGCCAGGGCGGGCACGAGGTGTATCGCTGGCGCTCCGATAAGGTGCCGTCACCCCTCGGCGACACCACATGAAAGGGACCTCGACATGCTCAAACAACTCTCCGGTCTGGATGCAGTTTTCCTGTATATGGAGAACGCGAACTCGTTTGGTCACGTCAGCAGTTTGTCGGTCTACGAAACGCCGAACCCTGGATACAAACCGTATGAAGCGTTTCTGGATCAGATTCAGGCCCGATTGTCGGACCTGGAACCGTTTCGACGTCGGCTCGTCGCTGTTCCTTTTGATCTAGATCACCCCTATTGGATAAATGACCCGAATTTCGATCTCGACTTTCATGTCCGACATATCGCGTTGCCGGCGCCTGGTAATTCCGAGCAGCTCGGGTTGCAGGTGTCGCGCATCATTGGTCGCCCGATGGACCGAGCACATCCACTCTGGGAAACCTATGTCTTTGAGGGCCTTGAGAATGGTGACTTCGCGATCCTGACAAAGGTTCATCATTCGACGATCGATGGCGCGGCAGGTGTCGAGTTGCTCACCATGTTGTTGGATGCCCATCCAGACGCGCCGGCGTATCATCCGGCCACGCACGATTGGGTCGCCGACGCCGTGCCATCGGATCTCGAAATTCTCGGGCGAACGTTGAGTAATTTTGTGCGGCAACCTGCTCGCCTGGTGCGGTTTCAAACCCGTATGGTGCGTGACTTTGCCGCTATGACGCGCAGTAATGGGCTCGGCCAAGTGGCCGGCGCAGTGCAAGGATTGGCGCGAATACTGGTGCCGTCAAGGAGCCGCGGCGCAGAACGCGATGCCGCGCCCGATGCGCCGAGTCGTTCTGCTCCCGCTACGCCGTTTAACAAGTCGATTACTGCGCACCGCCGATTCGCTTTTCGATCGGTGCCGCTTGACGACATCAAGACCATCAAGCTGGCTCTTGGCTGCACGGTCAACGATGTGGTGATGGCCGTGTGCGCGGGCGCCTTGCGGCGGTATCTCCTTGCCCACGATGCACTTCCCGGTGACCCGCTAATCAGCATGGTGCCCGTGTCGATTCGAACCGGTGACGAGGCTGACAAATGGTCCAACCGGGTCTCGGGGCTGTTTTGTGCCCTGCCCACCAACGAGGCCGACCCCCGGGAACGCATCACCAAAGTGCACCAATCGATGATGGATGCCAAGGGCCAGTTTGATTTGATTCCGGCGGAAATGATCGTAGAAATTGCGCAAATGGCTCCTCCTGCCTTGGCCACCCGTGCCATGCGCATGGCGAGCCGGTTGCGTATTTCTGATCGCATGAATCCACCAGTGAACCTGGTGATTTCCAACGTCCCTGGCCCCCGGGCCGCACTGTATTTGGCCGGGGCGAAACTCAAGCACTACTACCCAGTGTCGACCGTCACCGACGGGCAGGGGCTCAACATCACTGTACAGAGTTACCTCGATACGCTCGATTTTGGTTTGGTTTCGTGCCGAGAGCTGGTGCCAGACTTGTGGGACCTTGTCGACTACTGCGTAGATGAAGTGAACGCGCTGGTAGCGCTCGTTTCTCCCCAGAAACCCAAGGCGGCAAAAGCCACATCGGGCACTGCCGAGAGTAAGAAGAAGTCAACGCCACGCAAGGCCATTCGCTAATTCTGCGCCAGGCTGTCGTACCCTGTGCTCGTGACTGCTGACGACCATCACCGCATTGCCGCGCCCTCGATTCGAAACCGCCTATTGGAAAGTCGAGCGTTGTTCGAAATGGGGGCCTATGCCGCTGCTGCTCCGTGGTTGCGGCGCCTGCGACGTGGTGACCACCATCCGGTGCTCGTGCTGCCGGGGTTCACGGCGAGCGATCGTTCAACGGTGCCACTGCGCAGCATTCTGGCTGCCCAGGGCTACTGGACGCACGGATGGGGTCTCGGGCCCAACTTCGGGCCGACCGACCGAGTTCTCGACGGCATCCGTGAACGAGTGACCACACTGTACGAACGCAGCAATCGACCCATCAGCATCGTGGGTTGGAGCCTTGGCGGCATCTATGCCAGAGGCTTAGCCCGTGAGTTTCCCGATGCCGTGCGCGGGGTCATCACGTTGGGTAGCCCGTTTCGCATGACCGACGCCGATCGATCGAGCGTGTCTCTCTTAGTTGATCGCCTTACCCCGCAATTCAGTGCCGACATCATGTTGCACGGCATGAACGAGGCACTCAAACCAGCTTTGCAAATGCCGTCAACAGCGATTTATACACGAACCGACGGGGTCGTGCGGTGGCACACCTGCATCGATACGGAGACGGCGAATCACGAAAATATTGAGGTTCGAGGAAGTCACTCGGGCCTGGGGTGGAACTCGGCTGTGTTGTACGCAGTGCTTGATCGTTTGTCGCAACCCCAAGAGGACTGGCGTCGATTTTCGGCACCGCTATTGCTGCGTCACTGGTACCCGCGCCCGTCGTCATTCCGTGAAGCAGCCGCGGTCGCGCTTCGAGAAAACGCTGGGTAAGAAGGTACTAAGACTCTTGGTCATCCTGATATGCGGAAGTTCCACGAGCTGTATGGTCCTGATGATGAAAGCACAACCCGAATGATCGTGGTCGACGGTCTCACCAAAAAGTATGGCGACAAGGTGGCCGTTGACGATCTGTCCTTTATCGTCCAGCCCGGCATCGTGACCGGGTTCCTAGGGCCAAACGGAGCCGGAAAATCCACCACGATGCGGGTAATCGTCGGGCTCGATGCGGCCACCAAAGGCTCGGCGACCGTGAACGGCAAAAAGTATGCGGATCACTTCGCCCCCATGTGTGAGGTCGGAGCGCTGCTGGAAGCTAAAGCTGTGCACACCGGCAGGACTGCGCAAAATCACCTGCGGGTTTTGGCGGCTACGACCGGTGTATCCGCCAAGCGAGTCGACGATGTGCTTGAACTTGTCGGAATATCCGATGTGGCCAAAAAGCGAGCCGGCGGATTTTCACTCGGCATGGGCCAGCGCCTGGGTATTGCCTCGGCACTCTTGGGCGACCCCGCCACCGTCATTTTGGACGAGCCCGTTAATGGTCTTGACCCTGAAGGCATTCTGTGGGTGCGTGAGCTTCTCAAGCAATTGGCGCATGAAGGTCGCACTGTTTTCGTATCGTCGCATCTGATGAGCGAAATGGCGCTGACGGCCGATCATCTGATCGTGGTCGGTCGCGGAAAGTTAATCGCCGATATGTCGGTGGCCGATTTCATCAGCAAAGCCTCGAGCGATGTTGTACTCGTGCGCACACCCGATCCAGTGCGGTTGATGGAAATCGTCAGTCACGCCGAATCAGTTTCGGCGATTCATCAACCTGATGGTCGTATTGCCTTTTCCGGCGTGACAAGTGAAGTGATCGGCGATTTGGCACTGGCCAACAACATAGCGGTGCACGAACTTACGCCAAAACAGGCCTCGTTGGAAGAAGCATTTATGGACTTGACCCGCGACTCCGTCGAGTATCACGCCACGACGGGAGTCACGCCATGACCGCTGTTGTTACTGCTCCCTCGGCGCAATCTACCGAGCCGGACAAACGCCGCGTCACCCAAAGCCGCGTGATCAAGTCGGAGTTTCTGAAGGCGTCAACGCTGCGATCGACGTACATCGTGCTCGCACTCGCCATTGCGGCCATGGCCGGCATCGGCATCATCATTTGTTGGACGACCGCTATGGATTGGTCGCACATGCGCGACCGGCATCGCTTGCACTTCAACCCACTCAACGACAGCCTCGGCGGCTTTGAACTGGCACAGTTGGCGATCGGCGTGTTGGGTATTTTGCTGGTCGGCGGCGAGTATTCGACCGGCATGATCCGGGCGTCGCTGAGCGCTGTGCCCAAACGGTTGCCGATGTTGTGGGGCAAGCTGGTGGTGTTTGTGACGATTACGCTGGTCACGATGATTCCGAGCGTTTTGATCGCCTTTTTTGTGAGCCAAAAGACGCTGGAAAATACACCGATCCCTATTCATGTGTCGTGGTCGACACCCACCGTGCCCCGCATCGTGATCGGCACCGCTCTGTACCTTACGGTTATCGCCGCCTTTTCGATCGGGTTAGCCACGATCTTGCGCAGCATTGCTGGAGCGATTGCCACACTTGTTGGCGTGATCATTGTGCTGCCGGCCATCGCGTCGGCGTTGCCGCAAACCTGGGGCGACCGCATCAACAAGTTCCTCCCCAGCAACGCTGGTCAAGCCATCATGTCCATCCAATCCGACACGCAGCAGATGACGCCGTGGCGAGGTTTGGGCCTCTTTGCCTTGTACGCGGTCGGCGTTATTGCCATCGGCGCCGTCATGCTGAGACGCCGTGACGCCTAGTCGAGCGAACCAGCTAGGTCGGGCCGCAACCGCAGTGAACGTTTGAGTTCAGCGAATCCATCGAAGGTGGCGATCTCGGTGATCGCATCCCAGAGTCGAAGCGCTTCGTCGCCCTGAGGCACGCGACTTACCACGGGTCCAAAGAACGAGTACTGCTTGTTGTTTCGGTGGAACGAGATAATCGGCGTGCCGACGTCTTTGCCGGTGCGCGACAGGGCTTCGTCGGTTTCAGCTTGAAGCACAACGTCCCATTTTTCGTCGTTGGCGGCGGCCAGATAGCGCGGTTCAACGCCGACTGATCGCAGGTACTCAGGAAAACCGATTTCCCAATGATCCACAATTTCTGAACGCCGGCCACGAACGTGAATGTCACCGCCGAATTGTGTGTAGAGCGCGCCGATTCTGGCTGGTCCCTCGGCATCCCGAATGGCCGCGGCAACCCGTAACAGCTTGAGGCCCGAACTGTGCCCGGCGATGTAGCCATCGGGGAAGTCCGTCGCGTATGACTTGGCGGAGTTGAGCAATTTCAAACTGATGAATCGCCAATTGACGTTGAGATTTCGAGGACCTGCCACTTCAGCAATCCATCGTGATGTCAGCCATGCCCATGGGCACATGGGGTCCCAAAAGAACTCAATGGCGTCGTTGGTATTGTTCAACATGGCAGGCCCCGAGCCGAAAGTACGTTGCTGAAAATGTCGGCAAAGTTGTGGCGGTAGAACCGTTGGCGGGAATAGGGGTCGACGCCGGCGAGCGATTCTTCGAAACGTTTGAGCGGGTTTCGACCTCCCTCTACGTGAGGAAAGTCAGAAGAGAACATGCAGATTTCGGGCCCACTGTTGGCAATGCACCAACCTGTGTCTTCGTGCGGGTATGGCGTGACGCGAATTTGCCGACGCACAATCTCGCTGGGAGTCGTGCTCAAATTGTGTAACCGTGTTTCATTTTTTCGAAAGGCGCTGAACGCGGCATCGAGGTTGCGCATCCAGCCAGGCAACCAACTGGCGCCCTGCTCAATAACACCAAATTTCAGGGTCGGAAACCGGTCCAGGACACCGTCGAAAATCATGGTCGCCAGCGTCTGCATGACGGGCGTGGGAATCGCCATGTAGTCCACTGAGCGAAAGTTTTCTGCGCCGCCGTGGAAGTCGGGCACCGCAGGAAGCCCATTGTTGAAGTAGGTCGGACTCAGCAAGCGCCCGCCACCGCCCACGTGGAACACGATGGGAATGCCGGCTGCTTGCGCCATGGCCCAGACCGGATCGAGCCCAATGTGGCTGGGGGAGTGGGTGCGGGGGCAGGCGCTAGAAATCATGAGCGCAGCGCACCCAATATCGATGGCGTGCCGAGCGTTGGCGATCGCCATGTCGATGTCGGCGAGTGATACGAAACCGACTGGAAGCAACCGTGGATCTGGCGAGCAGAACTCGGTGATGGCCCGATTGTGTGCTGTGGCCATGGCGTAGATCGAGTCGTCGTTTTTTGTTTGCTCTGTGCGAGAAAAGAGGTCTGAACAGAACGTGTTGAAGATCAACTGGGTTGCGAAACCCATGAGATCCAAAGCGGCCGGGCGATCAACCGAAATGAACGAGCCGGTGCCTTCCCAATTTTTTCTCAGCATGATCTGGGATTGGTCGTCGGCACGAAAACTTGGATCGTTGTGACGAGAAGCGGCCCGATCGAGCAAATGCATGTTTTCGTCGTACACGCTGGTGTTCCACACCATCGGCATGCGGTCACGATCGACTGGATCAGCGAAGTCCTTCAGCCACGTCGGCGGCTCCATGATGTGGGCGTCGGCGTCGTGTACCACGGCAATGTCGGCAATGGCATCTGCGTATGGCATAAGCCACCCTATACGCGAAACGGCGTTTAGGCGGGCTCGGAACCCAATCCGGTGCTGAGTCCGTCGAGCATCTTGACGGCCATTTGAGTGAGGTCTTCCTTGGCGTCGTTGGCCAGCCACGTCTCCATGGCGACCCGTAGCGCGGCAATCGAGGCAGCGATGACGAGGCGCACAAACGTGTCGTCGAGGCCCGGTCGCTTCAACGCGTCGAACAATAAGGATTCATTGTTTCGTGAGTTTTCTGTTTGGCGGGCCAGCAGCGACGGCGTGGTCTGAATGACCTTGTGCCGTTTGAATTCCTCGCCGAGATACTCGGCTGAGAATCCGTCGGCGAGCCCGATGACCACGGCGCGAATGCGCTCGATAATCGGTTGATCGGCTGGTCCAGCGCTCAGCAAGCGTTGCGCTGTTTCGAGGTCGACGTGGGCGTCGGAAAACATGACGTCCTCTTTGGTCTTGAAGTACCGGAAAAAGGTCCGTTGTGACACGTCAGCCTTGGCGGCGATTTCATCAATCGTGGTGGTATCGAATCCTTGAACGAAAAAGAGGTCGATGGCCGCAGCCTGCAGATTTGCTCGGGTACGGTCCTTTTTGCGGTGTCGAAGCCCTGGAGCGGTGGCGGTTTCATTCACAAGGGCAGTTTGCCAGTTATGGCTCGTAACTACGCGTCTCTGTGCGTGACAAATGTCATTGATTGTCGTTTGTCACGAGTTGCCGTTACACGAGATTGCACAGACCAGCCAAGAAATAACTGCTGACCGTAGCGCCGTGGCAGAATCCGATTGTGAACTCGTCGGCGTCTGAAATCGCTCCAGATTTGTTTGACTTGCCCAGCCCCCGAGCGTTTGTGCTTGGCGGCGGCGGCAGTCTCGGAGCCAGTCAAGTGGGGATGCTCCGGGCGCTCTTGGAAGCGGGTGTCACACCCGACCTCGTCACAGGGACGTCGGTTGGTTCGCTGAACGGAGCACTGCTGGCCTTCGACCCCGACAACGCTGTTGACCGGCTCGACAAGATGTGGCGTGCCATCACCAAGAAGGACGTACTGCCCGGGCGGCCGTGGGCGCTTGTCGGTAATTGGCGTCGTACGCGCAATAGTCTTTTTTCGAATGCCGGTTTGGCGAAAATAATTGACGATGCGCTGGGTTTCGGTGTGATGATCGAATCGACCAAGTTGCCATTCGCCGCCGTGGCATTGGATATCGAACGTGCACGACCGTTTGCGTTCAATACGGGTTCGGTGAGAGATGCACTTATGGCGAGCGCGGCAATCCCTGGGGTCTTTCCACCCATGAATGTGGGCGGCCGTTGGTACTACGACGGTGGGATGGCCGCCAACGTGCCGATTGCCGAAGCGATTGCGATGGGTGCCAAATCTGTGGTCGTGATTGATTGCACCGATCCGCATGCAGATCTCGAGGTGCCGCGAGGCGTGAACTCACTCATTGCCTATTTGACCGAAGTAATCGCCCGTCAGCAACGCACCGAGGAACTGCTTGGCCAAGTGACCATGCTGTACCCACCGAACCCCACGCCGCCCGGGTTGAGCCCATTGGATTTTTCTCGGTCGGCCGAGTTGATCGACAGTGCGTATTCCTCGACGGTTACCTATTTGCGAGAGGCGCTGTAAATCCCGTCGTTGTTATTGGTGGCTCGGCAATGCTGACCGAATGGCGTCGAGGAGCTGGTGGGGATGTTCCACGAGCACGTGCGCGCCAGCGGCGGCGAGTTCATCGGCACCGCCGTAGCCCCATTGCGCGCCGATGCAACGCACTCCGTGCTGTGTGGCGCCATCCACGTCGTGATGACGGTCGCCGATCATTATGACGTCGTGATGACGGTCGCCAGGTGACATGACGTCGTGATGACGGTCGGTCGTGCGTCCCAACCGCGTGAGCGCTTCCCCAACTACAAGTGCCTTGGTGCCGAGCACACCGTCGTGAGTGTCTCCAGCGATCGTGGCAAAATAGTGACTAATTTTCAGATATTTTGCGATAGCGATCGCTGGTTCTTCCGGTTTGCTGGTCGCCAGGGCCAGGGCGAACCCATCGTCGTGCAGGGCAGTAAGCACGGCTTCGATGCCGTCATACAGGGTGGTGTTGTACATGCCTTCGAGGTCGTTGTAATACCGACGATACGAGACAATCACCGGTTCGATGAGCGACGCGGGCATATAGGGCACCAGCGAGGTACGAAACGGCGGGCCCAGTATGGCTCGGGCGGCATCTGGGCCGATCCACGGCAAGTCGTGATCGGCGAAAGCGAGCTCAAGCGAGCCCAAAATGCCAGGCGCAGAGTCGCTAATGGTGCCATCGAGATCGAACAAAACAAGCCCTGAATTCATTCGGCGAGCATAGGTGGCCGATTGCTATTGTCAGAGCCTGACAACCTTTTGGAGTGTATGTGAGTCCCATCATTGAAGCTCGCGGTCTGACCAAAACCTTTGGTGACGTGAGAGCGCTTGACAATCTCAATCTGACGGCCGATTCCGGGTGTGTAACGGCGCTGCTTGGCCCCAACGGCGCCGGAAAGACCACGTTCATTAATGCCGTAGCCACTCTGCTGTCGCCTTCATCGGGTGAGCTATTTGTCGACGGAATTGATGTGATCAAGCACCCCAAACGGGTGCGCCAAATCATTGGCCTGGCTGGGCAATCGGCGTCGGTTGAGCCTGCTATGACGGGTCGAGAAAATCTCAACATGGTGGCCAGGCTTTTTGGACTGGATCGTTCTTCGGCACAATCGGCTGCGGTGGCCGTGCTGGATCGACTCGGCCTCAGCGAAGCCGGCGATCGTCTCGTTCGCACCTATTCGGGTGGTATGCGACGTCGGCTTGATTTGGGGGCGAGTCTCGTTGGGTCTCCCCGGTTGCTGTTGCTCGATGAGCCGACTACTGGTCTGGATCCGCGCAGTCGCATGGACCTCTGGGATGCCATCCGATCGCTGGTAGCTGACGGCACCAATGTGTTGCTCACCACGCAATATTTGGAGGAGGCCGACCAACTGGCGCGTGATGTGGTGATCGTGGATCACGGTCGTGTGATCGCTTCGGGCACGCCCGATGAACTCAAAGGCCAGGCCGGGCGGGATGTGATTGAAGTGCGACCTCATCATGCGTTTGCGCTGGCCGCTGTTCACGAGGTTCTGGCCACCGTGGCTGCTGAGCCGCCTCGTACCGATATCGATATGCAACGGGTATCAGCACCGGTCGACAGCGGTGCAGAAGGTCTCGCATCTGTGGTGCGATTGCTGGACGAGCGTGGCGTTTCGGTTGACGATATTGGGCTTCGCCGCCCGACGCTGGATGAAGTGTTTCTGGTTCTAACCGGTCAGACAATCGAAAGCGGCGATGCAACATCTGCCGCGAAAGCTTAAGGAGTTTCAAAATGACGACCACCATTGACGCCCCCGTTCTGCTGACCACGCCTCGCCCGCCAGCGGCTGGAAGCACGTTTGTGACCACCACGTTGACTACCGCTAAACGCACGGTGTTGCAGTTCTTCCGGACGCCGCAATTGTTGATGATGGGCACCGTCCAGGGTGCACTCTTTTTATTCATGTTTCGCTTCGTTTTTGGCGGTGCGATCAAGACCGGTGGGGCAGTGACCTATGTTGATTTCTTGGTGCCAGGCTTTCTGGTAACGACCGTATTGTGGACAGGTATGTCAGCGGCGTCGGGCGTTGCCGAAGATTCAAACACCGGCGTTTATGACCGCTTGCGTTCGTTGCCGCTTCCGCGTAGCGCGGTGATGTTGGGCCGTTCGCTGGCCGATACTGCGCTGGTGAGTTGGGGCTTGTTGGTGACCGGTGTATTTGGCTTGCTCTTTGGTTTCCGGCCGCACGCCTCGGCCGGCGCGGTACTACTGGCCGTTGCCGTAATGGTCGTGAGCGGTTTCGCCATGACGTGGGTGTTTGTGTTCCTCGGTTTGGTGTCGGGAAGCGCGCAAGCAGCCCAAGGAATGTCGATGTTGGTGATCCCATTTTCATTTGTGTCGAGCGCCAATGTGCCTATCAAGTCGATGCCGGGTTGGATGCAACCGTTCGCCGCCAATCAGCCCATCAGTGTGATGATTAACGCCACACGCAGTCTGATGCAAGGCGGCACAAAGCGCATTGGCATCGAGCACACCACGACGTATTGGGTAGTGCTCACCCTCATTTGGTGCGTCGGCATTTCCGTCGTCTTCGGTTACCTTTGCGTGGCCCGCTTCTCGCGCACCAAGTAGGATCGATGAGGTAGTGACGGTCGGCGAGGTGTCGCTACTGGCTGGGCAAATCGAGCTTGTGGCTACACCAGATGGTTACGAAAAACGCGGCCCGTGCGGGCGCTCGTCGACCACGCCCACGACGTCTCGGCGACTCGCAATCACGTGATGCAGGCGATGCGCGGCATCTCGCACTTCTATCTTCAATTTGGCTACGAATACACGACTGTCATGCCTTTGGCGCGCCGTGTGGAACAGGTGCCGCTGGTGAGTCAGGGCCATGTCGGACGCGTCGCCACGGCGGTTGACCTCCCGGCGGCGGCCCGGCGGGAACTACACGCGCGTCACTGACGTGCCGCGGATGTTCGAAATACTGAGGCCCGAGCTGTCGGCTCGATTGAGAAAATCTCAGCTCAGTAGCACTGCGGGCACGCTCAAGCTGTCGTGGTACCGAGGCGCTCTCGAGGCTGACTATGGGCACGGTGAATTTGGGCCGGTGCGCGTGGCCACTATCGAAGCTCGATTCCCTGGCGTCATAGTGCGCAGTCAACAAGAACTTCCGGACGTGATTTTTCCCGGCGTGCGCAGTGACCTCGCCACCTGGTATCTACCTGGAGTGTAAAGAATGCAATTTTGGTAGGGTTATCCTTTAATTGCCTCGTGCCGGAGTAGTGACATGGCTATCACCATAGAAAAATTTCAAGAGCAAGGCGGTCGACTCAAGACCGACGACATTGACTTCGAAAGTTTTCGCACCAACCCGCTGCCGCCAGAAGTCCTGCGCGTCATTGGGTACATGCATGACATCGAATATCAGACGGTGTTGTACACACGAGAGATGCTCATGTTGCCGGGTTGGAAAGACCCCCAATTCACGGCGTTCATCACGCTGTGGAACTACGAGGAGTATTGGCACGGTCAAGCACTCGGGCGCATCCTGGCCGCTCACGATTTGCCCGCTCACGATTCTCGCCTCACCGATATGCGTGTCTTCAACAAGCGCTACCTCACCTGGAGCCCGCTGATTTTCTGGAGCCTTGGCAAATTCGTGCGCAAGTTTCCCGCCGTGCACATGACGTGGGGGTCAATCAACGAGTGGACGGCTAACGCCGCCTACAACCGTTTGATGACGATTTGCGATGACCCGGTGTTGACTGAGCTACTGACTCGAATAATGCGTCAAGAGGGTCGGCACGCCGGGTATTACTCGAGCTACGCCCGCGACATGCTCGAAGGCGATCGCAAAGCGCAGAAGGTGACCTCGTGGTTCTTACGCCATCAGTGGGCGCCAGTAGGCAACGGCGATGTGCCCAAGCTGGAAACATCATTCGCCACCGCCTACTTGTTTGGCTCTGGTGAGGGTCTCGAATTGATCGATCGAATTGAAGATCGCATCGATGCTCTGCCTGGCTTGAAGGGCTTGAATTTGGTTCGAGACGCCATCAAGGACTCTGTGGCCCACGTCGTGAAAGAAGAGGGAAGCGTTCCGATTCCTCTTCGATAGGAATTCATTGTGCGGTAACAATGTCAGCATTGTCAGCCGCGCCGAGCGCTATTAGAGTCGGCTTGATCCACAATGGGGAGGATCATGATGGCGAATATTTTGCGAGCAGCACTCGTACAGACCGCTTGGACTGGCGACAAAGAATCGATGATCCAATTGCACATCGATTATCTCCGCCAAGCTGCCGCGCGGGGTGCCAAAGTGATGTGTTTCCAGGAGCTATTTTACGGCCCGTACTTCTGTCAGGTTCAGGAAACGGTGTACTACGACTACGCCGAAAGCATCCCGGGCCCAACCACCGAACGCTTCCAAGCACTGGCCAAAGAGCTTGGCATGGTGTTGATTCTGCCGATGTACGAGCGTGAACACGATGGCATGTTGTATAACACCGCCGCCGTGGTTGACGCCGACGGTACCTACCTCGGCAAGTACCGCAAGACGCACATTCCGCAAGTGAAAGGGTTCTGGGAAAAGTTCTATTTCCGCCCTGGCAACCTGGGCTACCCGATTTTCGATACCGCGGTTGGCCGCATTGGCGTCTACATCTGTTACGACCGTCACTTCCCAGAAGGCTGGCGTGCATTGGGCTTGGCGGGTGCGCAGATCGTATTCAACCCGTCGGCCACTTCACGTGGCTTGAGCTCGCATCTTTGGCAGCTTGAACAAACAGCGTCCGCGGTGGCTAACGGGTATTACGTGGGCGCGATTAACCGCGTCGGAGTGGAGCCGCTGGGCGATAACGACTTTTACGGGCAGACCTATTTCGCTGACCCGCGGGGCCAATTTGTGGGCGAGATAGCTAGCACCACGGATGCCGAGTTGGTGGTGCGCGATCTCGA
>JAYWAI010000437.1:0-9008 GCA_043782545.1 Acidimicrobiia bacterium | reverse complement strand
GCTGCGTTTCGAACGCTCTGGACGCCCCTATGTGTTGCGACGGCCCCCAGAATTCAAGCGGACCAACAGCGATGACACCATGCGACGAGAGGCCAAGGTTCTCAAGGCACTTGCTGGCTCAAACGTGGCGCACCCCGGTTTCATTGCGGCGTGCGACGACCTCGATGTGATCGGCGCAGCGTTTTATCTCATGGAGCCCATCGACGGGTTCACGCCGTCGGTTGGCCTGCCTTCGACTTACGAATCAGCCGAGATGCAACATGCCATGGGCCTCGCGATGGCCGACGGCATCAGTGCACTTGGCGCCATCGACCACGTCGCGGTGGGGTTAGGCGATTTCGGCAAAGCCGCTGGCTGGCTCGAACGACAAGTCGACCGGTGGGGTAGCCACCTCGCCAGTTACGACCAATTTGAGGGCTACAAGGGTCATGGTATTCAGGGTGTCGACCGGGTCGCGCAGTGGCTGCGCGCCAACCAGCCCACCTCATGGCAGCCCGGCGTCATCCATGGTGATTTCCATTTCGCTAATGTGATGTTTCACCACCACACCCCAACCTTGGCCGCTATCGTCGATTGGGAACTCGCGGCGATTGGCGACCCGCTGCTCGACCTTGGGCACCTACTGGCCACCTGGCCCACGCAAGAACGCCCAAGCCTGGCTGCCAACATTGCGCACCTGCCCTCAATCGATGAAGTAATCGCCCGGTACGGCGACAACACCACCCGCGACATCAGCCAACTCACCTGGTATCGAGTGCTGGCGTGCTACCGGTTGGGCATCATTTTGGAGGGCACCAACGCCCGCGCCGATGCTGGCTTAGCGCCCCGAGCCACCGGCGACGCATTGCACGCCACCACGCTCGGACTCTTCGAACTCGCCCACACCCTCGTCGACGCCGCCTAGTGCCCTCGACGAGTTACTGGCGGCAGATCGCGACTACGGCGGCGTGGGCGTCGTCGAGAGCCACTTCTTGACGTTCGCCGGTGCGCCGGTCTTTGACCTCAATAACACCGTTGGCGAGGCCTTTGCCGATCACCACAATCGTGGGAATGCCAATGAGTTCTGAGTCGTTGAATTTCACACCGGGCGACACGCCGATGCGGTCATCGAGCAAGACCCGTAGGCCCACTCGTTCCCACGCCATCGCCATTTGATCCGCGGCGGCAGCAATCTCGTCGTTGCCTTTGGACGCGGCCACGATGTGCACGTCGGCGGGGGCAATTTCCCGGGGCCAAATCAGACCCTTGTCATCGTTGTTGCATTCGGCAATGGCGGCCATGGCTCGAGTCACGCCCACGCCGTAGGAGCCCATGGTGACAGTGACCTGTTTGCCGTTTTGGTCGAGTACCTGGAGCCCAAGAGCGTCGGCGTATTTGCGACCCAGTTGGAAAATGTGCCCGATCTCGATACCGCGGGCAATCGCCAGCGCGGACCCACAACGCGGGCACGGATCGCCGGCACGCACTTCGGCGGCCTCAACAGTGCCATCGGCCACGAAATCGCGACCAGCGACGAGATCGATCACATGACGCCCGTGCGTGTCGGCGCCGGTGATCCAGCGCGTGCCGTCAACGATCCGCGGATCCACGACGTAGCGAATGCCGGCGGTCTTGGTCTCCCCGAGCGCGCCGGGCCCGATGTAGCCCTTGGCCAATGACGGAAACTTAGCGAAATCTTCCTCAGTAAAAGGCGCAACTTCGGCTGGGCTCACTTGGGCTTCGAGCCGTTTGAGATCAACTTCGCGGTCGCCCGGCACGCCAATGGCGAGCGGCACTTTGGTGCCATCGGGATGACGCAACATCACGACCAGATTTTTGAGCGTGTCGGCCGCGACCCAGTCGCGATCGGCGCGCCGCAGTTCACGGCGGGCGTTTACCAGATCAACGAGCGTCTGAATGGTTGGCGTGTTGGGTGTGTCGTGCACGTGCGCGACGGGCAGCCCGTCGAACGGTATTGCGGGCGTTGGTTGCACCTGCACAGCTTCGGTGTTGGCGGCGTAGTCACATGTCGAGCAGCGCACAAATGTGTCTTCGCCAGCCTCGAGTGGCGCCAAAAATTCTTCTGACGCCGACCCGCCCATAGCGCCCGAAACCGCCGACACAATCACGTACGGCAACCCCAGCCGGTCAAACAACGAGATGTACGCAACACGATGTTTGTCGTAACTGATCTGGAGGCCAGTGTCGTCGATGTCGAAGCTGTAGGAATCCTTCATCACAAATTCGCGGCCACGAAGCAGGCCGGCTCGGGGTCGTGCCTCATCGCGATATTTCGTCTGAATCTGATAGATGCTCAGCGGCAAATCTTTGTAGGACGAGTACAAATCCTTGACCAGCAACGTAAACATTTCTTCGTGAGTGGGGGCCAACAAATAGTCGACACCGCGACGGTCTTTCAACCGAAACAGGCCATCGCCGTAATCCGTCCAACGGCCAGTGGCCTCGTAGGGCTCACGGGGCAGCAGCGCCGGAAAGTGTACCTCCTGGAAGCCAGCCGCGTCCATTTCTTCACGCACAATGCGCTCGACATTGCGGTACACGATGTACCCGAGTGGCAAGAAGGTATAGCCGCCAGGTGCTGCTCGTCTGATGTATCCCGACCGCACCAGCAACTTATGGCTGGCCACCTCGGCATCTGATGGATCTTGGCGCAGCGTCCTCACAAACAGATTCGACATACGAAGCACGACGACAACTCCTCGGCGAAGGTGGTGAGAAAAGTGGAGACGATGGGAATCGAACCCACGACCCCCTGCTTGCAAAGCAGGTGCTCTGCCAACTGAGCTACGTCCCCAAAATCGGCTTCCACATTGTAGAGGCTGTGACCGCTTGTAAACCCATTTAGTTCAAAAGTCAACGCTGCGGTCGGGTTCGAAAACCGTTTATCAACAACGTTTCCGGAAAATCTGCCAGTTGTCCTCACCCTCATCCACAACTTGAGCATCATCATGTGCCTTTATCCACAGCCTCTTTCGCATTTCGTACACGCACACATCACAACGGGCACTACTCTTGGGACGTCATGTGAATCCAGGAGGTGGCCAAGTGAACAGCGAATTGATCTACGCATTTCGAGTCACACGGCTCCCTCTACTTGATGTTGATGGTACCCCGGTCGGACGCATCGACGACGTTGTCATCGTGCCGCCAATGCCCAACCACGCGCCTCGGGTGATCGGTTTTGTGGCCGCCCAACAACGACGCCGTTTCTTTCTGCCCGC
Organism: Acidimicrobiia bacterium; assembly: GCA_043782545.1. Taxonomy (GTDB): domain Bacteria; phylum Actinomycetota; class Acidimicrobiia; order Acidimicrobiales; family JBBRKR01; genus JBBRKR01. The sequence continues at coordinate 5,787 of JAYWAI010000437.1, read as the reverse complement.
CGGCCGCGTTGGCTCGCTCGACCACACCGGCATGCGGCTGCGCTCCGGAAACGTGGACATCGGAGCTTTCAAGCTCCGCACCGGCGAAATCCTGGCATCGTCGCTCATCAATCGCCCTGTCGGCGACAAAATCGTAAGCGACCTAGCCCTGCGGCCATCCATTGGCAAGGCCGACTCGTGGGAAATCGCCACAGTTGCCCTGGCGAACAAGGGGCCCCGCCTGCGCCGCCGCACGACCTCGGTGATCAACTGGCAAGATGCTCCGGAACTTTTCGGAGTCAACACGCCCGGGTCCAAACTGGCAGCACAGATCGCCCATTTGCGTGATTTACATCCAATGGATGTGGCCAACACCGTGTTAGGCCTCACGCACGAAGAGCGCCAACAGGTCACCGACGCCATGGACGACGACACGCTCGCCGACATGCTCGAAGAACTCCCCGAGGGCGAACAGTTACGTATTATCGACGAACTCGACGTCGATCGAGCCGCCCACGTACTCGAGGAAATGTGGCCAGACGACGCTGCGGACCTGCTCGCCGAGATGCCCACCGATCAACGCAACAAACTGCTCGAACACATGGACGACGAAGAGGCAATTCCGCTACGCCGGCTGTTGCGCTACGACGGCCACACCGCTGGCGGCCTCATGACCACCGCCGCCATCATCGTCACCCCGGTAACTACGGTCGCCCAAGCCCTCGCCCTTCTGCGAGACCCCGAATTGCCTCCCGCGCTCGCCGCGCAGGTGTTTGTAGCCAACCCACCGTCAGCCACGCCCACCGGTACATACCTCGGGACGGTTGGCTTCCAAAGATTGCTACGTGAGCCACCGAGCGTGCAAATCAGCGAGTGTCTGAGCATGGAAGAACAACAAGCCGATGTCTGGGTTGACACTCACCTCCCCGACGTGCAGGTTGCCGAACGCTTGGCGGCATACAACCTGCTCGCCGTAGCTGTGTGCGACGGAGCTCACCGACTCGTTGGCGCCGTCACCGTAGACGACGTGCTCGACCGTACGTTGCCTGATGACTGGCGTCAACGATCACGACTGCTGCGATCACGATGAAGCGCCTCGAAGACCTCTCGCGGCCGCGCGCCCGGCGCACCCTCGGGGTTCACTACGATCCCGATGCGTTCGGGAAGTTCAGCGAGACCATCGCCCGCACCATGGGCACGGCTCGTTTCCTGGTGTGGCAGACAATGTTTTGTGCGCTATGGGTCAGTTGGAACTACGCCGCGCCGACTCGGCTTCAATTCGACCCGCAAAACCGCGGTCTCGTGCTGTTGACCTTGGTGCTTTCATTGCAAGCTGCGTATGCCGCGCCGCTCATTTTGCTCGCACAAAATCGACAAACCGATCGGGATCGAGCCGAGGCCGATACCGATCGCGAACTCAACGCCCGCACACAAGCCGATACCGACTACCTCGCACGAGAGGTGGCGTCTGTGCGATTGGCGCTCAATGACGTCGCCACAGCTGACGATCTGCGAAAGTCCGCTGATCAACTTGCCGAAGCAATAATGCGAATCGAAAAGCGCCTGGCATCTGACGCTCTGTAACGCGCCGCGCCCGTTACATTGGCACCAATGAACGTCAACAAATCGGTGCGCCTTGCCGTAACGATTGGCGTTGTGATTATCACGCTCATTGCGACTGCTACGGCCGCCCAGGCGCACGCGGCCTTAGATTCGTCGACACCAACCGACGGTCAACGGCTAACCGAGTCGCCAACCACCATCGATTTAGCCTTCACCGAAAAGGTGACCGTCGACAAAACATCCCTCCGGGTCACGGCGACAAACGGTTCACGCGTCGACAAACAGGACGCCCACACCGCTGGTACCCATGCCATTGTGTCGCTGCCGAAACTGTCACCAGGGACGTACGTCGTGTCGTGGCACGCCATCTCTGACGATTCCCACCCGGTGAGCGGCACGCTCGTTTTCGACGTCGGTGACCTGCCAAGCAAACGAGACGTCGCATTGACCGCGGCGACAACGGGCACTGGTTCAGGGGACTGGCCCAGGGTCGGCGATGTTGTCAGGGCAGCGATGTACCTGTGTCTGTTAATTTGCGCGGGTTGGTGCATTTTCAGAGTCACCCTGCTCAAAGACATCGCCGTTGCGCACCCCGGCCCTGGAACGAAAGTCTTTCTCACCCTTGGAATCCTCGGCGTTGCCAGCGCTGGCATGACGCTGGTGGTCCAAGCTGCCGTGATCAGTGGCAACGGTTGGGCCGGCGTCACCGATGGACACTCTCTGGCTGATGCAGCTGGTTCAGGTGTGGGGTGGGGAGTTTTGTTGGCATGTGAAGGAACTGCCGCGCTTGTCGTGGCGTGGCGCTACGTGTCGCAAAGCTGGGCTCGGCCCGTCGCCGTCGTTGGGGCCGGCGTGTTGTCATATTCGTTCGCGGTCGCCGGACATTCGGTATCTTCGCACCCCAAGGTGCTGTACCTGGCTTTAACAGCACTCCATGCTGGCGCGGCCGCCGTCTGGTTTGGCGGCGCCGTGGCCGTCACGCTTGCTGTTTGTCGCCCTCGACCCAATCTCACCACGTCCGAACCTCACGATGACGGCACCAACGAGGAGGAACTTGCACTGGCTCGCACTAATCGAAACGCCCGGATCATCGGCGGTTACAGCGCCATAGCGACCGGAGCGATCGTAACCCTTCTGGGTGCGGGGTTGGTCATGGGGTGGAACGAAGTGCGGGGCTGGTCGGCGTTGACCTCCACGTCGTACGGCAAAGCGTTACTCGTCAAGGTGGTTTTGGTCGGCGTGGCGTTACTACTCGGGATGCGCAACCATTTCGTGTTGGTGCCGAAAATTCGTCGCGGCGCCCACAAGCTCGTTCCCGCACTCCTGGCAACGCTGGCTATCGAAATCGCCTGTATGGCCGGTGCGGCCGGCGCGACCGGTGTACTTGTCAATCTGGTACCGGCCAAGACAGCCGTCAGGGCACGTACCTTCTCCCAAACGGTCTCATTTGGCGCCCAACGCGTCAACATCGTCATTGACCCAACCAGCGTGGGACCCGGTGTCATTCACCTGTATGTCCTCGATACAGCTGGCCACCCGGTGGCAACAGTCGAAGATCTCTCGCTGGAGTTCACTTTGCCGTCGGCCCAAATCGGCGGCATCAGCCGCAAGCCAATCGCCGCTGGTCCCGGGCACTACCAACTCAACGGCCCGCCATTCACTCAGCCAGGCTCCTGGATTGTGACAGTGAAAGGTTTCGAAAATAAATTCAACGAAATTTTTGGCGCGGTTCAGGTTCGCATTTCATGAAATGGCCGTGGATCGCTCGAATCACTTTGCTCGTTGTGTTGCTGGTCGTGGGACCCGCAACCCCGGCATTCGCCGACGGGGGTATCGACACCAACTACTCCAGTCGAGTCACCGAAATCACACCCGCCACGAATGCCCTGCACGCCAAAGTTTCCGGAGGCGACTCGTTTCTCGAGATTCGAGTTGCCATCGGCCACACGGTTGTTGTTCAAGGTTACGAACACGAACCGTACCTGCAAGTTCTTGCCGACGGCACCGTTCAAGTCAACGAAAATTCTCCGGCCACCTACCTCAACAATGATCGCTACGCCACGACAGTGCCGCCCCCGAGTGCAGATGCCAAGGCACCACCGTCGTGGAAAACCGTCGGGGCCAACGGTCACTACGCATGGCATAGCCACCTCATTCACTTCATGTCGCCGGGTCTGCCCGAGGTCCTTAAACAACAGAATGTCGATCATGGGCTCGTTCAAAATTGGACGGTAGCGATCACTCTCGACGGTGCGCCCGCCCAGATTCGCGGCACGCTGAATTTGCTGACGGCGCCCTCACCGTTCTTGCCGATTGCGGTCGCTCTTGGGACATTCCTCATTGGGTGGCTCATGCTTCGTCGCTGGCCAAACACACCAGTCGGAATCGCCACTGGTGCCCTAGCACTTGGTCTGGCAGTGGTCGAAAATCGTTCGGCCCCGATTGGTAGCCCCGGTGTTAGGTGGCCAATGTACGTGGCGGGTGCAAGCGTGCTACTGGCAGTCGGAGCTGTGCTCAAGAAACGCAATAGGGCGTTTGCGACCGTCGTTCAGATCGCCGCCTCGGCTCTGCTCTTTGGATGGTCGGTTGGGCACCGTAGCGAGGTGACAAACGCTGTTCTGACCACGTCAACCTCGCCGACAATTACCCGTGTGGCCGTCGCCACGATCTTTGGATTCGCGTGCGCCACGTTGGCGACATTTGCACCCAATCTGGTTCCAGTCATCGACGACGAATCACTCGACGACGATACATCAACTCACATAAACGGCTGATCGGCGTATTCCGGCAAGGTCAATATTTCGACACCAGACTTTGTCACCAACACAGTGTGTTCGAATTGCGCGGTGCGGCTCCCGTCAGCAGTCACGACCGTCCAACCGTCGTCCCAAGTCGACGAAGCGTAGTGGCCCAATGTGATCATTGGTTCGATGGTAAAAGTCCATCCAGTCTCGAGCCGCGTTTTGGCTCGAGGTTCGAAATAGTGCAGCACGGTTGGTTCGGCGTGAAAGGCCTCACCAATACCGTGCCCAACGTATTCGCGCACAACGCCGTATCCATTCGCTTCGGCATGCGTTTGGATCGCTCGCCCAATCTCACGCACCGGCACTCCCGGAGCAACCGCTCCAATGCCTTTCATCATGCATTCGTATGTCACATCGACAAGGCGTCGAGAAACCTCGTCGACCTCACCTACCAAAAATGTTGCCGAGCAATCGCCGTGCATGCCGTCTAGGAAAATGGTGATATCACAGTTCACGATGTCGCCATCAACGAGCTTGCGGCTGTCAGGAATACCGTGACAAATCACTTCATTCACCGACGTGCAAATCGCTTTGGGGAACCCGTGATAGTTCAGAGTGCTTGGGTACCCGCCTTCAGCAAGGTACGCGGCATGCGCAAGGTCATCGAGGTGGTCAGTCGTGACGCCCGGCGCAATGTGTGCCCGAAGGCCTTCCAACACTCGTTGTGCAGCCTGACCGGCGAGGCGCATTCGCTGAATTTCGTCGGCGGTTTTCACGAGTCGACCTTTGCGGCTCCGGCGGGGCTCACCAGTGGTTGCGTAGTCGGGTCGAGCAATGTTGCGCGGCACGGTGCGGCGCGCACTAATGAGCCCGGGTCGTACTGGTTGACGTTGCGGTGTAGATGCGATGCTGGTCACGATTACCTCAGATGTGCGTCACATAAGACTAACGGCGCACATCATGATCTACAGAGCGTGAACGAATTCCCGGCTACCAAGCGCAGTGTCGGTGAGGTCAAGGCGATCGCGCCATGACGACGCGCCGGCTACAGCATCAACATATTGGGCTTGGCGCCGTGCAGCCTTACCGACCTCTCGCAAGTCAAGCGTGTCATCAGCGGGCGAGTATTGCGCCTTGATGCCACTACGAAGCATGTCGAGCGCTTCACTGCGCAGTTGACTCACGCGTGATTCAGTGACGCCCAGGAAGCGAGCTAGGTCGAAGGATGTCTTGCCTTCCATAAAGTAACCCACGATGACCATGCGGTGGCGTTCGGGTAGCAACGATACGGCATCACGTAAGTAGCTCAACAGTTCGCGAGTTTCAAGTTCCTCAGCCGGCTCGTCAAATATGCCGGTGGACAGCACGTCACCAAATGTGGCTTCGTCGTCATCGTCGGTGGTCAAGAACTGATCTAGCGCCAACACAACACTCCGGTAAACCCGGTCTTGCATAACGCTCAACCGTTGAGCCGATACGCCGAGGGCATCAGCGACTTCTT
>JAYWAI010000436.1:0-9019 GCA_043782545.1 Acidimicrobiia bacterium | reverse complement strand
GGTCACTGATATACACCACGCTCACGCCATCAATAGTGACCCGATAGCCGACCGTTGGCCCGACGTGGGGCACGGGTAGTGCAAGCACCGTTGCCCGGCCGACCTGAAATTCTCCCACGCCCGCGGCATGAAATTTGATCGTGCCGCGAAACTGCTCGACGCTGATTGGGAAGTATGGCTGACAGCAAAATTCGCTAAAACATTTGGCGAGGCTGCGACCCTCCTGCGGTGGGCCGTACACGTCGAATCGTGCGCCGGGTCGATCGGCCGGTGCAAAAAACGGCAAGCCTTGTACATGATCAAAATGCACATGTGTGACCAGCGCTGTGCCCCGAAAGGAACCGTCGAGAGGCTGTGTCTGGCCCCACACTCGTAGCCCGGTACCCATGTCGAATGTAATGGGATCGTGGTCGGGAGCGTTGAGCACCACACAAGAGGTATTGCCTCCGTAGCGCATGGTGTCGGGACAGGGGCAGGGCGTGGAGCCGCGTACCCCGTGGAATGTCACGTCGATCAGCGCGGGCCCCCTTTGCCGTGGTCAGAATGTAATGGAGAGAAGATAAGAAGTTGAAAGAAGTGGAACCGTACCCAGTTTGGCAGCAGTTCGCGTGGCCGGTGTGACCAATGACACATTTTCTCGATTGGCCACTAATGTGCCGAGATGATCTCCGACGGACTTATCGTGGTCGTGAAGCGTGAATGCGAGACGTGTGTTGCCGTCGTGCCGGTGATACAACACCTAGCGGGACTCGAAACCGTGAGTGTGTACAGCCAAGATGACGCCGGCTTTCCCGACGGCGTTGGCGTCATCGACGACACTGAACTCGAAACGAGCTACCACCTTGAAATCGAGACTGTGCCGACGGTCATTCGAATGGTCGGCGGAGTCGAAACCCAGAGAGTGGTCGGCTGGCATCGCGAGCGTTGGGAAGCAGTTACTGGCCACCCAGGCCTGGGCGAAGGTTTGCCCCCAATGCGTCCGGGATGCGGCTCCAAAACACTCGACTTCGGCGTACCAGAAAAGTTGGCGGCAAAATTTGGAGGTTCGTTAATCTCGTCGCGCCGGATCGAGTTTGCGAGTCTTGAAGACGAGTTTGAAGCGATGTTCTCGCGAGGCTTTACCGACGGTTTGCCCGTTGTGCCTCCCACTCCAGAGCGTGTCCTGCGAATGCTGGCCGGCACTACCCGAGCCCCCTCCGACGTCGTCTGCATTGCGCCGCCTGACCTCGTGGAGTGCACTGTCGAAAAGATCGCTATCAATGCCGTGATGGCGGGTTGTTTGCCTGAATATTTGCCAGTCGTCATCGCTGCGCTTGAAGCGGCGTGCACTGATGAATTCAATATTCATGGGGTGCTCGCCACCACGATGCCTGTGGGCCCGGTGATCATTGTGAATGGCCCGATTGCCAAACAGATCGGCATGAATTCGGGCGGCAACCTTTTCGGGCAAGGAAACCGAGCCAATCTCACGATTGGTCGGGCAGTGCAACTGGTGATCCGCAACGTCGGCGGTGGGAAGCCAGGCGGCGTCGATAGAGCCACGCACGGCAATCCCGGCAAGCTCAGTTTCTGTTTCGCGGAAGCAGAAGACACGTCGCCTTGGACTCCCCTATCGGTGCAGATGGGTAAACCTGAGGGAGTATCGACAGTAACGGTTTTTGCTGGAGAGGGCCCCCGTTGTGCGGTGGATCAAGCCAGCCGCGAACCGGTATCGCTCACGAAATCCCTCGCCGCCTGTTTAAGAACTGTGCACCACCCGAAGTTGCCCATGGCATTTGATGCGATCTTGGTGTTAGGCCCTGAGCACGCTCGTGTGTACTCAGAAGCCGGCTGGGATCGCAATCAAGTGTTGGCCGCGATTCATGCCGAGCTACAACTCAACAGCGACGACATCATCAAAGGCGCCGGCGGCATTGCCGAGGGCATTGACCCAAAGTTGGCGGGAATCGTGTTGCCGAAATTTCGGCCCGGTGGCATTCTTCTGGTGCACGCAGGTGGCACCGCTGGCCTGTTCTCTGCCATCATCGCGGGGTGGGCCAACGGCGCTGTTGGTTCGGAGCCATCTATTCGGGAGGTAACGCCATGACCGCGATCACCATTTTGGACCCCACGTCTGAGCGGGTGACTACCGAGCGGATGTTGTTGCCGCGCTTGGCGTCGCTTGATGGCAAGGTCATTGGCCTCCTCGATATTTCCAAACCAAAGGGTGATTTTTTTCTGAATCGCATCGAGCAGCGGCTCACCGAAATGGGGGCCACGGTGAAGCGGTTTCGCAAGCCAACGTTCACTAAACCGGCTCCCGCTGACCTCCGTCATGAGATCGCCACCACGTGCGATGCGGTGATCGAAGCGCTCGCTGATTGAGGCAGTTGTACGTCGTGCAGTGTGCACGACATTGCTGATTTGGAAGCCTCGGGAATTCCTGGAGTGTTTGTGGCCTCGGCGGTTTTCGTGGAGGCGGCCGAGAGCCAGGCCAGGGCGCTCGGGTTTCCTTCTGCCCGTGTTTTTGTGCCGCACCCCATTCAAGATCGAACTGAAAATGAAATGATCGAATACGCCGACGAGGCTGTAGAAGCATTAATAAGTAGTTTAACTACTTGCAATTGACTGAAATGATCTGATACACCTTAAGGGTGCGTGGGAAAAAATCATTCTGGAGATCGGGCTTCCTGTTTTTTGCCCTGGTGGGCTGCGCGTCTGGCGGCACTGCATCAGTTCCCGGCGGTTCTATCGCTCCGTTGCCAATGGGTGCGTCAGGTTCTGTTTCAACGGCCACCGTTGCGCTCACCGCTACTGCGGTCGCAACTGCATTGATCGACAGTTCCACGATGAAGGCGACAACGACGGTTTCGATGAGGGGTTCTCAATCCATTGTTACGGTGCCTCCAGTCAATTATGAGGGCCCGACGCACATGGACGTCCCGTCGCCCATTACCGGCGAGTACGTCTCGAGCGTCGTGGGCGACCTGATCTCTGGCGTTTCGATTTCGTACTCTCTGAGAAAGCATCAGCCAAACGATGCCCCGCTGGCCAACGTGGCGTTCCCGGCAATTTTTACCGAGTCGACTGCGAAACTCGAGTTTAAACGACTGGATGAGCGCGTGGCGCTTGGACTCGATTCTGAGGTCGTTGATCATCAGGGGATTTTTGTGACCGTAAACGGATTTCACGAGCTTTCCGATCGGTGCATCGGTGTCGATTTGACGGTCGACGAATCGAAGTTGTTTGTGCACGGGACGGTTCGTGATATTCATGCCGCGTTGGTGAAATGGGATCGCGTGTTGATCGATCGGGGCCCAGGCCTGCCACCATTTCAGCCCGATTCTGCGGTGATGAATGTGTCGCCGTATCGGCTGGCTTTCTCCACCGGAGGTGATCCGTGCGCAAGCTGACCAGATCTACCGTCGCGTGCGTCGTTGTCACGGGGGCGGTGTGGGTTCCATCGCTGGTTGACGTTGCGCCAGCAGGTGCCTCGAGCCAGACGTGTTACACCGTCCAATACTCGGGCAATACGACGGCTGAGGAGGTGTGTGCCGATTCTCAACCTGCTGGGCTAGCGCTTTCAATTCCTGGTCACAAGACCATTATTTGGGGTCCGCCGCCGGACCCCAAGGACACATGGCGAGGACTCGATATCGGGTCGAACGCCGGAATGCCGTGTCAATATTCGGTAACGATCGTGGGCCCTGGAATCGCTGCGCAATATGAAGCCAATACCGTTTCGGGGTTGTTCCAGGCTCGGGCGCGTACATTGCCGCATTGCCCGCCGCGGGTGTCGACCCCGTCACGACCGTCGATTCCCTACGACTTTGCCCAGAGCCGGTCACTCGGTATTCCGAGTCCAAAAATTAGAGCCGTTACCAATGTGGTCGGGTTGCCGACATGCCTTGAAGTGCAAACGCCCACGACGTTTCCAACAGTAGACGTCGTCACGCCATGGGGGCGTTTGGTGATTGATGGGTCGGCTGGGTTACTGGTCGACTGGGGTGATGGCTCGAAAATAGAATCGTTCGACACGACGGGTGATGCGTATCCCACCTGCGACGTACGACATCTCTACGCGACCAACGGCAAATTTACAATCAATGCAACGTATGCATGGCACCTTGTGTACTCCTATGACGGAAGCCTGCCAGCGTTGACGATGAACGTTTCGCAAACCGTTGGCACGTTGGCCAATGTGCGCGTGGTGGACGTACAGGCCGTGGTGAGCTAACCCGGAAGCGTGTAACGACCCAGAGAGTCCGTGGCGATGAGCCCTTCGTTGAGCAATGTCAGCGCTACACGGTGAGCTCGTTCCATATCAGCGTTCCAGCCCATGGTGGCCGGCAATGCAGCTTGTTCTACTGGAGCGCCGGTCACGGCCCGCATGAGGCGACCGCGACCTTGGCGGTCGGAGCCTTCGAACCGCCTTTGGCGACTGCTCACTCCAGCCGAGCCAATGGCGGGATCATCACCCCCGGCCAGCCGCCACGTGCACGAGTTGTGCCAGGGACAGTCCTCGCATTGTGGCGTCCGGGCCCGGCACACGGTGGCGCCGAGTTCCATGAGCGACTGGTTCCAAAGCCATGAATGCCCGGGTGGCACGAGCGAGTCGGCCTGCGTTTGGGCCTCGCGAACGGTGAGTCGAGAGCCATTTCGTCGAGCCAACACTCGCCCGATGTTGGTATCTACGACGGCCGCCGAATCGTCTTCGTAAGCAAAGGTCATGATGGCGCGGGCAGTGTATGGCCCGACGCCCGGTAGTGCCATTAATGCCGACAACGTGCGGGGGAAGGCGCCGTCGAAGTCGGTCGCGCAAACCCCAGCCAACGCGTGTAGCGCTTTAGCGCGGCGTGGGTAGCCGAGCCCTTGCCAGCGCACCAGCACGTCGCCGAGGGTGGCGGCGCAACACGCGGTGACGCTCGGGAAGGCGTCCATGAAAGCCGCATATTTCGGGAGCACCCGTTCGACTTGGGTTTGCTGCAGCATGAATTCGGCCACCGTGATAGCCCACGGGTCGCGAGTACGCCGCCACGGCAGATCACGCAAATGCACTGCGCCCCACGCCAGAAGCGCGTACTCAGTTTGGCCAGACATCCTGGCCGTCATAGGGGCGTTTGCGCTCTGGGGCGTTGGCTCGTTTCCACACCATCACCTTGCGACGGAAGTAGCACACCTCGTCACCGTGCTGGTTGAAGCCCTTCGTTTCTACGGTCACGATGCCGCGGTCAGGTTTCGAGGACGATTCTTGTTTCCCGAGAACGCGCGTCTCGGCATAAATCGTGTCGCCGTGAAACGTAGGTTTCTTGTGTGTTAGCGATTCGATTTCGAGGTTGGCGATCGCGGCACCGGACACGTCAGGCACGCTCATACCGAGCACCAGCGAGTACACCAGATTGCCGACCACGACATTCTTGCCGTGCACTGTTTCGTGCTCAGCAAACCAGGTATTCGTGTGGAGCGGGTGGTGATTCATGGTGATCATGCAAAACAAATGATCGTCAGCTTCGGTAATTGTTTTGCCGGGCCAGTGACGAAATACGTCGTCAGCCTCAAAATCCTCGTAGTACCTGCCGAAAGAACGGTCATAGACGGTCATGACCATAACGGTAACCAAAAGGGGTCAAGAGAGCCGCGTCTGGAAGCAGAAGACCTACGTCGTTGGCGCAGAACGTTCATTACTCGCCATGTGGTTGGGTTGGCGGTCGGCGTCGGTCTAATTTGTGTTGGCTCGGTCGGGCCCCGCCACCTGGTGGGCGCAGCGTTTGTGCTCCTTCTCATCATGCCTCTCGGCGCTTGGCTGCATTGGTCAACCGAAAAACACCACCGCCCGCCGAACGCACTCAACTTCATTGATCAACTATTTGTCGTTATCGCTGGCTTCGTATTTCCCGAGGCGTGGCCAGGACTCGCTGTCATCTCGTTGTCATCGGTAGCGACGACCGTCTCGGCTTTTGGCATGCTGACCGGGTTGATCTCGTCAGTGGCGGTTTGTAGCGTCATGGTCGGGTTCCTCATTGTCAACCATGATCCGGATCTGGCGTATTCGATTGCTGGGTATGCAATTGCGTCTGTGGTAACCATCGGGGCCATCGGGGGTATCGGTCGCAAAGAACAACGGCTGGCCGCTCGGCAGCAAAACATGCTTGATACGGTCGATGCGGTGTTGTGGGAATGCGGCTTTCGGGACCACCACTACACGTACATCAGCCGTCAGGCCGAAAAAATGCTGGGATATTCGCTCAAACAGTGGTACGAACCCCATTTCTGGTATCGCAATACGCACCCGGACGACATCGAAATTGCTGACATCATGCCCTACATCGAGGCCGGTCGTGGAGGGAGCCACGAATTTGAGTATCGAATGATCCGGGCGGACGGCGAGACGATTTGGGTGCGCGATCTGGTGCACATTGAGATCGATGACGCCGGAATGGTGGTGGGAATCCGGGGCGTCAAAATTGACATCACGCAGCGTAAACACAATGAGCTTCAACTGTCGCGGTTTGGCGACATCGCGCAAAATATTCGAACCGGGTTACTGGTGTTTAGTTTCGACGACCCAACCGATCCTTCGACGATGAGAATCGCGGATGCGAATGTGGCTGCGGGACGCATACGTGGTTTTGACCCCGCATCGGCTGCGGGAAAATTGGCATCGGACCTTGTCCCGAAAAGCGATGAACGTGGTTTAACAAAATTGATTCATCGGGTGTTCACGACCGGTGAAACCGTCGTGTTGGAACGTTTCCCCGATCGGGAACCCGACGAAGGGCCGGTCTATGCGGCATCTGCATTTCGACTGCCTGGCAATCTTGTGGGGTTCTCATTCGAAGACGTCACCGAACAGCGACGCGCCGAGTTGGCATTGAGGCGACAGGCCACTCTCGACCCCCTCACCGGGCTCGCCAATCGGGCATTGCTACAAGAACATCTGGCTGACGTGCTTACTGTGGCGAGTTTGGAAAATCGACAAGTCGCGCTGTTGCTTTTGGATTTGAACTCGTTCAAGGAAGTGAACGACTCCCTTGGCCACATGACCGGAGATCGGCTGTTGCAAGAGGTTGGCCGACGGTTAACGTCGCTGGTCCGTTCTGGCGACACGGTGGCCCGTCTGGGAGGCGACGAGTTTGCCATGTTGGTGACCAGTGATGTTTCCGTGGATAGCGCTCATGCGATCTCAGCACGAATAAGCGAGGCGTTGAGCGAACCTTTCCACGTCGATGGAGTCACGATTCAGTCAAACGCCAGTATCGGCATAGCGCTGTATCCAATGCATGGATCAGATGCCGAGTCGCTGGTTCAGCACGCGGACGTTGCCATGTATGTCGCAAAACGAGCTGGTCACCATTCGGCATTGTACGAGCCGGCACATGACCAAAATTCGGTAGGACGTTTGATTCTCATTGGCGAACTGCACAACTCAACCGAGAACGATGAACTGGTGTTGTATTACCAGCCGAAATTGGATCTCAATACGGGCAAGATGGTGGGTTCGGAGGCCCTAATCAGGTGGCAACATCCAACGCACGGGCTGATTCAACCGTTGGAATTTGTCAGGTTGGCTGAGGTATCTGGGTTTATTAAGCCCATGACGCGATGGGTAATCGACACTGCTATCACTCAGGCCAAGAAGTGGCAGCGCATGGGATTGGGCGCTGAAATAGCGGTGAATGTTTCGGTACGTAACCTGTACGAAGATGACCTGGTTGACTGGCTAGAAGAGCGGCTGCGCTACCACGACTTGCCGCCATCGCTGCTCAAAGTAGAAATTACCGAAAGTGAAATCATGGAAGATGTAGCGCTCACCAAAGCGGTCTTAACCCGCATTGGTGCGATCGGTGTCGGGCTCAGTATCGATGACTTTGGCACGGGCTACTCCTCGCTTTCGCACTTGCGTCAATTGCCGATCAACGAAATAAAAATTGATCGCACCTTCGTCTCATCCATGCTGTTGAGTGACAACGACGCGGTGATCGTGCAATCGATGGTGAACTTGGCGCACAACCTCGGCCTCGAAGTAGTGGCCGAGGGGGTCGAAGACGCGCAGACTCAACTTGCCCTTGGCGCGATTGGTTGCGATCGAGCGCAGGGCTATTACTTCAGCCGCCCGATTCCAGCCGATGCCCTCACGAGGTGGGCCTATGAACGCGAGTTCGAGTTGGCTGATGATGTGATGCTGGTGGCCCCAATTTGATGAGCGTCGATGTCGTGTCCGACGACTGTCGACGTCACAGCTGACGACGTAAATCGCTACCCTGCACCCATGACTTTTGTAGATCTTTCCCCGGATCTCGACGCGGCATCAGTCGCTCTCGAAATTGCTCAAACAGTCGTTGACGGCGGTGTGGCGACTCTCGCCGGAATGACAACGACGGACCACGCTCAGATTTTGGCATACGACGTAGCGCATGCCGCAGCGGGGGTGGCCACGGCTAAGGCGATGCTTCGTTATGGTGCTTTGGGGCGTGTAGAAGGTCTGCTCACGTGCGCATTTGCGGCCGACACGCTTCATGATTTGATCACCAAAATTGCTGGCCGCGAAAAACTCTGGGGCATTGAAACGGCGCCCTTGCGCAACGCCCACCCGTTTATGAGCGCATACCGCACTCCCGAGTTTTTGGCATCACTTGCGACCACAGCCGGACCTCGTCATCTGGCGTCAGATTTTGAATTGGTTCAGGATACATTTCGCCGTTTTGCCGATCAGGAAATCACACCGGCGGCCGAACACGTGCACCGCGCTAATGCCGATGTTCCCGAAGAAATTATCCAGGGGTTGGCCGATATTGGAGCGTTTGGCCTGTCAGTGCCTGAGGAATACGGCGGCTACGCGTCCGGCGGCGAGAGCGACTATCTCGGTATGGTGGTGGCCACCGAGGAGTTGTCACGTGGCTCGCTGGGTATTGGTGGCTCGTTGATCACACGACCTGAAATATTGACGAGGGCACTGGTGAAGGGCGGCACTGAGGCGCAAAAGCGCCATTGGTTGCCCAAGCTGGCCACCGCAGAAGTCATGGCCGCCGTGGCCGTCACG
>JAYWAI010000435.1:0-3422 GCA_043782545.1 Acidimicrobiia bacterium | reverse complement strand
TCACCGCAGGCGAAATTTTGGTGGGCGACACCGCCGCCGCGAGCATCGACGCCCCCCGTCGGGCAGCCATCAAACGCAACCACACTGGTACCCACATCTTGCATTGGGCGTTGCGCGAAACCCTTGGCGATCATGTGAAACAAGCCGGTTCGCTGGTGGATTCCGATCGGCTTCGTTTCGACTTCAGCCACTACGAAGCCGTGACCCCGGCGCAAATTGTGGCCATCGAGAACTTGGCCAATGAGGCGGTTCTGAGCAACCCCGTGGTGACCCACAACGAGATGACGAAAGCCGAAGCGGAGGCGCTCGGCGCGGTGGCATTCTTTGGCGACAAGTACGGCGATACCGTTCGTGTGCTGAGCGCGGGCCCGTCGCTTGAATTCTGTGGCGGCACTCATGTAAGCGCGCTGGGCGATATTGGTTTGATCAAGATCATCAGCGAAGGCTCGATCGGATCCAACTTGCGCCGCATCGAAGCCACCACCGGCATGGGGTCGTTGGAGCGGCTGCGAGCCAGTGACGCCGCGCTGGCCAATGTCACCCACCAACTCAACGCCAAGCCGGGCGACGAGCTGGATTCGCTGGCCCGCAAACTCGACGAAATCAAGACGTTGAAAACAGAAATCACCGGTCTGCGCAAACAGCTCGCCGGCTCTGGCGCGGCCGACCTGGTGGCCAAGGCCGTCAATGGTGTGGTCATCGAACGAGTCGATGGCATGGATCGCGACGACTTGCGTAACCTTGCCGTAGCCGTACGCGACCACGCGTCAATCAATGCGGTCGTGTTGATCGGCGCACCACTATCGGGTGGCGTGGCGCTAGTCGGCGCAGCGCACAAGGGGTCTGGTTACGTAGCCAGCGACCTTATTGCCGCGGCGGCGAAGCTGTGCGGCGGAGGCGGCGGCAAAGCCCCCGATCTTGCTGTGGCCGGGGGCCGAAACTCAGAAGCTATTGACGAGGCATTGGTGTTGGCACGCGCCGCCGCCGGGTTATAACCCAACTCCCTGGAGCAGATAGGGGCGCGGGCTGACGCACCGACTCACTGTGGCCCAATTAACCTGCGGGCATGACTCGCCCAGGCCGTGTGATCGGTGTTGACCTTGGCAGCAAGCGCATCGGTATTGCGACCAGCGACAGCAGCGGCACGTTGGCGTCGCCACTGACCGTGTTGCTGCGATCAGGCAACACGCAACGCGATCATCGGGCCATCAACGACATCGTGGTCGAGTACGAAGCTGAACGAGTCGTCGTTGGGCTCCCGTTGAGTCTGGATGGATCAATCGGTAAGGCCGCTCAGGGTGCCCTTGATGAAATCAAGAAAATGGCGGCCACGATCACAGTGCCGGTAGAACCCTGGGACGAACGTTTGTCGACGGTGACCGCGCACGAAAAACTGATGGAGCAGCGGATGCGCGCTGAGGCCAGGCGTCGCATTGTTGACAAGATCGCCGCGGCCGTATTGCTGCAGGGCTGGCTAGACGCTCAACACGAAGTCGATCGGTTAGCCGGGGAGACGCGGTGAACTTGCGGGGATGGCGCGCTCGTCGAAGACTCCGCCGCTCCCGACCGGTCTTTGAACGATTGCCCCCGCGCCGCCGCCGCGTTTTGGGCGCCTTCGTGACAGTCGCGGTCGTGATGGCAATTGTGGGCGGGACTGTGGCCTACGGATATTCATGGGTTACGGGCCAGATCACGCCATCAACGCCGACCGGCGTCAAGATTGTGGTGACCGTGCCGCGAGGCTCAAACGCTCACGACGTGGCGGCGTTGCTCGAGCGCAACAAAGTGATTACCAACTCGATGGTTTTTGACTGGTACGTACGGGCCAAAAAACCCGGAGCATTTCAAGCGGGCGACTACACCTTTTCGCTGAATCAGCCGTTCGATAGCGTCCTCAAAGTTCTCAAGGCCGGGCCAGTGCAACGATTCAAAAAAATCACTTTTCCCGAGGGTTTGACGCTCGCTCAGACCGTGGTTCGGGGAGGTAAGGAAATGCCTCGCTCCTCGCAAAAAGACTGGTATGTGGCTGCGCTATCTGGTGCCGTTCGGAGTCGATACCAGCCAGCTGATCAGCAGAACCTGGAGGGAATGCTGTTTCCCGACACCTATCAACTCGCGGATACCGATACTGCCCAAACATTGATGATTCGCATGGCGAATCAGATGGATGAAGTGGCGCGATCGTTGGGTATCGAATCGGGTGCCGCCAAGCTCAAGCTCACCCCGTATCAAATTTTTGTTGTCGCGTCGTTGATCGAGCGTGAGGCAAAGGTCGAAGACGACCGAGCCAAAATTGCTCGCGTCATATACAACCGATTGGCGATTTCTCAAAATCTCGAAATCGACGCCAGCGTGATTTACGGCCTCGGCAACGACACCAAAGCCCTAACCCAGACCGACCTTGACACCGACACGCCGTACAACTTGTATCTCCATGGAGGGTTGCCACCCACTCCGATTGCGATGCCGGGCAAAGCGTCTTTGAAAGCGGCCCTCACGCCCGCAGTTGGTTCGTGGAAGTATTACGTCGTGATTGATGCCTCGGGGCGTCACGCCTTCGCCGACACGTTTGAAGAGCATCAAGCGAACGTGGCGAAAGCTAAGGCTGCCGGAGTCATCAAGTGAAATATATTCGGGCGATTGTTGTGAAAGGGGATGAGATCTGATGATTACTGGTCATACCCGATTGGCGGCCGTGATTGGCTCGCCCGTGCGGCACTCGCTGAGCCCAATCATTCACAACGCGGCCTTTGCCGCCGCCCAAATTGACTGGGCCTACGTCGCATTTGAGGTAGCTCCAGGAAACGCCAGCGAGGCCGTGGCGGCTATGCGAGCCTTGCACCTGTCGGGGATGAATGTCACGATGCCGCACAAGGCCGACGTGGCCGCGTTGTGCGACACCTTGTCGCCTGTGGCCGCGCTGTTGGGTTCGGTCAATACTGTCGTTGCCCATCACGGCTTGGGCGACAGCGTCCTGCTCCATGGCGAATCCACCGACGGCGACGGCTTCATTGATTCCCTCTTCGATGAAGATGTCGTGGTCGAAGGAAAAAACTGTTTGGTCGTCGGGGCGGGTGGCGCTGGCCGTGCAGTGGCCCTGGCATTACGAAACCATGGCGCCACAGTGACGATCGTCAACCGCACGTATGCCAACGCTCAGCGAGCCGCCCACTTGGTGTATTGCCGCTGCGAACCCATTGAACACATCAGCGAAATGGTGCGCGACTCCGACATCATTGTCAACGCCTCATCAGTTGGCATGGGCCACGGCGTCACCCATATGCCATTTGATCCCTCGTCAGTGAGCGATCGCCATGTGATAGTGGATCTTATTTATCACCCCGCCCGCACAGAGTTGCTCACTCAGGCCGCCCACAGTGGAGCCCTAGTGATTGGTGGCCTGGGTATGTTGATTCATCAGG
>JAYWAI010000434.1:0-9042 GCA_043782545.1 Acidimicrobiia bacterium | reverse complement strand
ATTGCTTGCCCCGCAAACTGAAGTACACCTCAAATACCGTTTCGAAAGCCCGCCAGTGCGAATTATTTTTCACCAATGTGGCGGCAAGCGCGTACTTAAACGCCTCGCGATCTTCGATCGGAATGTGTTTGACCGCCTGCATAGCGTCAAGATTTTCGGTAAGAGACACTGGAATACCAGCAGAGCGCAACTCGCCGATAAAGCCGTTCAGCAGTTCGAGCACGTCGGCCTACACCGTCATTTCGGCCACGGTCAGATTCGTCATACCGTGAGTTCTTTGGTAGCGCGAGCGATGTCGCTTTGGTACTTCAACAGAATGTTGATGGTGTCTTTGGCCATCTGAGCGTCGATGGTTTCGGCGCCGAGCAAGATCAACGTACGGGCCCAGTCGATGGTTTCCGAGACGCTTGGTGCCTTCTTCAATTCCATTTGTCGGATGGAGCGTACAATTCGGGTCACCTGATCAGCCAGATTGTCTGTGATATCGGGAACTCTCGTCAACACGATCTGCTTCTCGCGTTCCATTGTTGGGTAATCGACGTGCAGATACAAGCAGCGTCGCTTGAGCGCTTCAGACAATTCGCGAGTGTTGTTTGAGGTAAGAAATACCAGTGGAATTTGGGTGGCGGTGATCGTGCCAAGTTCAGGAATCGAAACTTGATAATCCGAAAGAATTTCGAGCAGGAGCGCTTCCGTTTCTACCTCGACCCGATCGACCTCGTCGATCAGGAGAACTACGGGATCCTTAGCCGTAATCGCTTCAAGCAAGGGGCGAGTCAACAGAAATTCATCCGAAAAAATGTCATTGTGGACATCAGCCCAAGTGCCATCGGCCTCATCAGTGATGTTCTTGTCGGCCTGAATACGAAGCAGTTGCTTCTTGTAGTTCCACTCGTAGAGCGCTTTGGATTCATCAAGTCCCTCGTAACACTGCAAACGAATGAGGCGCGCTCCCAACATGTCGGCAACGCTCTTGGCGAGCTGCGTCTTGCCGGTGCCTGCCGGGCCTTCGACCAGGATTGGTTTACCCAATTTGTCGGCCAAATACACAATGCCGGCAATGCCCTCATCGGCCAAATAGTTCACGTCGCGCAACGAATCACGCACGGCTGGAACGGACTCAAAGCGTTGTCCTGCAATGTTGGTCATCTGGCGAGGCTACCTGACGAGACCAATAGGCCTGGTGATCGGAGCGACCAAAATCCCATGTGCCTGGTGACCCAAATCAACCAATCGGCAACCCGATGCCAGACTCGACCGATTCGTGATCGCGCTTCACGATCGAATGTGGCCGTTGCCTTCGATGATGTATTTCTGAGTGGTGAGTTCCGTCAAACCCATGGGACCACGGGCGTGCAGTTTCTGAGTCGAAATACCGATCTCAGCTCCGAAACCAAACTCGCCGCCGTCTACAAATCTCGTTGAAGCGTTAACTAACACTGCAGCCGCGTCTACCTCGGCAACGAAGCGGTTAGCGGCCGCAAAGTCTGCGGTCACAATCGCTTCCGAATGACCTGTCGAATACCGGCGTATGTGACGAATTGCGCCGTCCAGATCGTCGACCACGGCGATCGACATTTTGTAGTCCAGAAATTCGGAGCCGAAATCGTCGACAGTTGCCAGCGCGCAACGATCGCCCAAAATCTGGCACGCTCGCTCATCGCCCACAAAGGTCACCATTGGCATTGCTCTCACCACTTCAACCAAGAACTCATCAGCCACGTCGACATGAACCACCAGTGACTCAGCTGCGTTGCAGACACTTGTGCGATGAGTTTTGGCGTTGACAACGATGTTGAGCGCCATCGGGAAATCTGCCGCCTTGTCAACATACACATGACAATTTCCATCGCCATCAATCACGTACGGCACGGTCGCGTTTGCCAAAATTGATTCGATCAACGACTTGCCACCGCGTGGAATGAGGCAATCGATCACGCCGCGTTGACGCATAAAAGCCACCGCACCTTCGCGAGTGACATCTTCGACCAGGATCATCGAGTCTGCAGGAAGGTCACCATCCACGAGTCCGTTTCGCAACGCCCCAGCGATAGCAATATTCGATTGAATTGCTCCGGATGAACCCCGCAGGAATGCCGCGTTGCCGGACTTCAGACACAAGGCAAAAGCGTCGGACGTCACGTTGGGCCGATTCTCGTAAATAATGCCGACCACTCCGAGAGGCACGCGTACCTGACGAATATTCAACCCATTCGGGCGACGCCAGCCACGGGTGACAACACCTACAGGGTCCTCGAGCGCCGCAACATCGACGAGACCTTGCGCCATTGCTGCCAACTTGTCGTGGTTGAGTTGCAGCCGGTCGATCACTGCTGTTGTTGCGCCTTGCTCCTGCGCGTGAGCCACGTCGAAAGTATTTGCTACCAATATCGCGTCGCCGGCGGCCTGAAGCCGTTGCGCCGCCGCGAGGAGCGCGGAATTCTTTTGCGCAGTCGAGGCCTGGTTGACGACCGGTGCGGCAACGAGGATTCGCTGTGCCAAACGGGAAAGTGTGTCGCTCACTATCGAATCGTAGCGAACAGCACAGGCTCCAGCTCCAGGCCGAATAACGTGGGGCCGTGCCCAAAGAAACTCAGAGACCGCATGACCTCATGCGGTCGAGCGCTTTGGTGGGTCTGGGCACTGGTCTGAGTCGTCTCACGGGATTCGTGCGCCTATTGATGATGGGTTGGGCCATCGGTCAAACGCGACTATCAGATGGATACAACCTGGCGAACAACACGCCGAACATCATTTACGACCTCATTCTGGGCGGTGTGCTTTCGGCCACGTTGGTACCTGTATTCATTGAACACCTCCAAGAAGACGACCAAGAAGCCACGAGTGCAGTGGTGACGGTAGCAGCCTCGGCAATGGTGGCGATCACTGTTTTGGCGCTCCTGGCGGCTCCGCTGATCATTCGGCTCTACACGCTGTCATCACATGATTCAGATCACTACCGCGGTGTCTCGACAGATCTGTTGCGGTGGTTCGTGCCGCAGATTTTCTTCTATGGGTTAACCGCTCTCGCTACGGCCCTGCTCAACGCTCGGCGCCGTTTCACCGTTCCGTCGTTCGCTCCAATTATCAACAACTTGATGGTCACCGGGCTGTTTCTCGCCCTGCCGTCTCTCAATCACGGCCCACATCCAGCCCTGCGCAACGTTGCCGACTCCCCACGCCTTCTCGCCATTTTGGGTATCGGCACGACGGCAGGCGTGGTCGTCATGACGCTGGTACTTTGGCCAGAGTTGCGCTCCGCCGGAGTACGCATACGTTGGCGTTTTGAACTTAAGCACCCTGCGGTCAAAAAGGTATTCCGACTCTCGCTGTGGACGTTCGGGTATGTGTTGTCCAATCAAATTGCGCTCGCTGTCATTCTCATTTTGGCCGGGCGACACGAGTCGTGGGTTTCTGCCTACAACAGCGGATACATCTTCTTCATGCTCCCTCACGGCTTGTTCGCAGTAACAATCATGACGACATTTACTCCCGATATGGCCGCGTTATCGCGCCAAGACGATCGACCAGGTCTGCGCAATCGAATGTCGCTCGGCATCCGCATGATGACGCTCTTCGTTTTACCGGCCAGCGTTGGCTATATCGTTCTCGCCAAACCAATTTCGTTGACCGTACTGAAACACGGTTCATTGCTAGCCAGCAATGCCCTACTTACAGCTGAAGTGTTGCAAGCCTTCGCCATTGGGCTCGTGGGGTTTTGCATCTATATCTTCGCCATGCGCGTGCTGTACGCGATGATGGACACGCGCCTGCCGTTTTATATCAACCTGTTTGAGAGCGTGCTGCAGGTGGTGTTGGCGGTGATCTTTGTGGATCGATGGGGTGTCGTTGGACTGGCGTACGCCTTTAGCGCGGCCTACACGGTTGGTGCCGCAATTGCGTTGCGCGTCGTCTACGGAAAAGTAATCCAACGCAATGGGCAATCAATCGTGACCTCTCTGTCACGCATGCTGGTGGCCAGCGCAATCATGGCGGTGGCACTCGTTGCCGTAATGAAGCTCGTTGGATCCAACAGTTTCCGCGGGTCGCTGGCTCGGGGAATCGCTGGGCTTGTCGTTGGGATTCCGGTGTACGTCGCAGCCTTGGTGTTTCTTAAGGCAACTGAAGTTGGCGAGCTTTCGACAAAATTTCGCCGCTCAAGCTGAGCCGGCCGCGCCGGCCGCTAGACCAAAACAACGAGGTCGTCTCGATGGATCATTTCCGGTGAGACGCCAATAGGCAAATCACCGCTGCGAAAACCTGCCGACTTCGACGCCGTACCGGAATCAGCACGGGCCAGGCCGCGAGCGATCACACGACCGTGGCTGTTGACGACGTCGATTGGATCGTCAATAGCGAAATTGCCAGCAACGCTGACAACGCCGGCATGAAGCAGCGACACCCCGCGAGACACCAACATTGCTTCAGCGCCAGAATCAACCGTCACAGATCCTTCCGCGGCGACAGCGAATCCAATCCACAATTTTCGCGCTGCAAGCTTTCGTTCGCGATTCTTGGGACGTACGGTCGTGCCGACTTCGGCAACGTCATTCATAGCGTCGGCGACGACGTCGGCGCGCCCAGCAGCCGCAATGACCGTGCGAACACCAGACCAGCTGGCCATCCGAGCAGCACGAATTTTACTCGCCATTCCCCCACTGCCTCGTTCGGTACCAGCACCTCCAGCGAAGCTTTGAACCTCGTCGTCAATCGCGTCAATATTCACAATTCGTTGAGCGCCTGGGTCAAGACGGGGGTCTGCGGTGTACAACCCACCGGTGTCGGTAAGTAACACCAACACGTCGGCATTGAGCAGATTGGCCACGAGCGCGGCGATGCGGTCGTTATCCCCGAAACGAATTTCGTCGTCTGCCACCGCATCGTTCTCGTTGATGATCGCAATAGCACCGAGCTCGATAAGCCGTTCCAGCGTGTCACGAGCATGCAGATACTGAGCACGGACCATAAAGTCCAACGGCGTCAAAAGCACTTGGGCACCCACAAGCCCGTGCACTGCCAACGCCTCGTTATACACATGCATCAATCGGCTTTGCCCCACTGCGGAAACCGCCTGGAGTGTGAGTGCGTCCTTGGGGCGCTGCGACGAAAGGCCCAACGGCGCCAAACCCGCAGCGATAGCTGCTGAGGTCACTAGCACGACCTGATGCCCTAGGGCTCTTGCTTCGGCCACTTCATCGCACAGTTTCTGAATGGCCTCCGTGTTGATGAGGCCGGCATCATCGGTCAACGACGATGTTCCAATTTTGATCACCGAGCGCATGTAACTACTCGTCGACCGATCGCACAATCTCAGCGGACATGTCGCCGCCGCGGCGACGGCCCGTCCTGCGAATCACGTTGTCGTCGTTCATCCAGTCGAAGGCGAACCCACCAATTTTGACCAGGTCGCCGTCCCGGCAGCCAGCACGAATCAGCGCTTTCCCGACTCCCAATTTGTCTAGCCGGTGTTGCACGAAAGCCATCGCCGCCGCGCTCGTCACATCGTTGATCGCCACAGCGCGTTCGGCAGATCGGCCGACCACAACGTAAGCGCCTTCATCGTCTCGCTCAATGTGGAACCCTTCGACCATTGGCCGATGGATCACAAACTCGACGGGCTCCTCATCCAGCGAGCGTTGCCCTGAAACGGCGGCGGCCATCAATTGGGTCAGTTCCGAAAGGCCTTCTCCGGTGACACCAGAAACATGCAAGCCATCAAATTCTCGGTTGCCTATATCGCAGCGTGAACCGACAACGATTCGAGGACGGTCGATCAGATCGGGGTGATAGCTACCCAGCTCGTTGAGCAAAATCGCTTGCTGCTCGAGCGGATCGCACGGGGCGAGCTCAGAAAGATCCAGAAGTAACACGAGCACCCGTGCACGTTCAATATGCCGTAGGAATTTGTGTCCGAGACCTTTGCCTTCGCTGGCCCCTTCGATCAAACCGGGAATGTCGGCGACGACAAATTCGAATGGCTGCCGAGGATGGGGCCGAACAACGCCCAAGTTGGGTTCCAACGTGGTGAACGGGTAGTCAGCAATTTTTGGTTTTGCCGCTGACACCCGAGAGATCAGGGTTGATTTGCCGACATTAGGGAACCCGACCAAGGCCACGTCGGCCATCAGTTTGAGTTCCATTCGATACCACGTTTCTTGCCCAACTTCGCCTTGCTCGGCAAAGGCAGGAGCCCTGAAGCTGTTTGACAAGAATCGAGCGTTGCCACGACCGCCCTGGCCACCTTTGCCGGCTAACCATTTTGCGCCAGGGGTACCGAGGTCAACCATTACCTCGCCAGACTGGTTGTAGATCACCGTGCCAGGCGGCAACGCAACGGTGATCGAGTCACCCGAAGCACCGTGTTTCATGCGACCAGTGCCGTGGCGGCCGCTGTCGGCCTTGCGAAAGGGGTGATCCCGAAAGCCCAACAGAGACGACACCTGAGGGTCCGCAATAACCCAAACGTTTCCCCCGTCCCCGCCATCTCCGCCGTCTGGCCCGCCTTTGGGAGTGTGGGCTTCTCGGCGAAACGACGCACAGCCCGCACCGCCATCGCCCGCCTTCACATGGAGGTTGCATTCATCGACGAAAACTGACATTGCTATATCGTAGAGCCTGGGCCCGGTCGGTCCGTCCGCACGGGTGTGACACCCTGCGCGTATCGTGAACGGCATGACAGACCGCGGCACACAATGGGCGTCCACAATGCACGGATTTCGTGTACTTTCCAATGCAAACGACTCTCCAAACTTGCGCCTCGCTCATGCAGACTCCGCTGGATGGTGTGGGGAAGTCGACGCGCCAATCACCCGAGAGCACCGCGAGACTTCCACAATTCTCGCGCAAGGAGCCACAGCATCGTGCGGGGCTGGCATTCGAGCTCTCGAAGAAGCACCTGACGTATTCCGCACCTGCTTTGAACGCGACCGGGACCGTATCCTGCACAGCACCGCGTTTCGTCGCCTTTCGGGTAAAACTCAAGTGTTCGTGTTCCCCGATGACCACCAACGCACTCGATTAACTCACGCTCTAGAGGTCGCACAAGTCGCCGTCAGTGTGGCCAGGGCGCTCGGTCTCAATACGGCGCTGACCGAGGCAATAGCACTGGGCCACGATTGTGGCCACGGCCCCGGTGGTCACGCTTCAGAGGATGCGCTCGGAATTTTCCTGCCTAACGGCTTCGATCACGCCATCTGGGGGGCCGACGTCACCTTGGCGCCGCTCAACCTCTGCGCTGAGACGCTCGACGGCATCCGCAATCATTCCTGGAGTCGGCCGGCCCCCCGGACACCAGAAGGCGAAGTTGTGAGTTGGGCAGACCGAATTGCCTACGTTTGCCACGATTTCGAAGATGCCATCGCAACCGGAATCGTCACGGCCGACATGCTGCCGGAGATCGTTCGCGAACGGTGCGGAAATCGCCGTAGTCAGTGGCTCGGCGCCTTCATTAATGGCATGATCGACGCGGGCTACACCACCGGGAGAATCGGAATGACGGCCGATCTCGCCGATGCGCTCGCTGAGTTTCGCCGTTGTAACTATGAGACGATTTACCTTCGGCAAGCATCTGTGCGCCAAGCGGAAAAAGTCATCGACATGCTGCGATCGCTGGTTGACTACTTTGCCGACAGGCCAAATGCCGAAGCAAAGAGCGAGCCAGCTTCAGGAGTTGTATCGGGCTCCGAAGCGGCGTTGATAGGCGCTGTCACATACGTCGGAGGTATGACAGACCGATTTGCCTGTCGGCAAGCAATAGCGCACCTCGGCTGGGCGCCGGAGCGGTTGCCGTACGGGATGAATCTCTAACTCGGCCACCAAGTAGTAGCCAGAAGGTTAGAGAACGTCGACCAATCGACGGCCCTTACGCTCGCCAAACTTTACGGTGCCGTTGGACGTAGCAAACAGAGTGTCATCTTTGCCGATCATGACATTGACGCCAGGATGGAAACGGGTGCCCCGTTGGCGCACAATGATCGAACCCGAAGTCACTACATGGCCATCGAAGACCTTGACGCCGAGGCGCTGAGCGTTTGAATCGCGGCCGTTGCGGGTTGAGCCGCCACCTTTAGTTTTTGACATGTCAGCTCCTTTATCGCGTGATCGAGGTGATCTCGACCCGGCTGTACTTTTGACGATGGCCCCATGCCCGACGTGTGCGGGCCTTGGGTGAATATTTAAAACCGTGAATCTTCGGGCCAGCAGCCTGACCCAGAATCTTGCCCGACACCGAGGCACCGGAGAGCTCAACAGCTGTTGACAACACAGTGTCGCCATCGACGACAAGTACCGGCGTCAGGGTGACAACACCATCTTCGCCTGCTTTGAGAAGCTCCAGCTCGACCACTTGGCCTTCGCTGACTCGCGTTTGTTTTCCACCACTGGCAATTACGGCATACATAAGGCCTCTATCTTACAAAATGAACGGGGATACGGAGAAGTCTGCTGATGCGCTAACGCAAACCCGCAGGTCAATCGTCAGGATTGATCAGCTTCGGGTTGAAAGTAAACCCACGACCGGCGCAGACTTCACACGAATGCGAAAGTGACTCTAGCAGCCCTTCGCCAATTCGTTTGCGTGTCATCTCGACCAACCCAAGTTCGCTGATATCGAAAACCTGTGTTCGCGTCTTGTCGCGAGCGAGGGCGTCACGAAAAGTGCGTATGACCGAATCGCGGTTTGACTTGACTTCCATGTCGATGAAGTCAATAACGATGATGCCGCCGATATCACGCAAGCGAAGCTGACGAGCGATCTCGTCGGCGGCTTCGAGGTTGTTTTTGTACACAGTTTGTTCCAGGCTCGACGTGCCAACGTTTTTACCCGTGTTGACGTCAATCACAGTGAGCGCTTCGGTTCGTTCGATGATGAGCGACCCGCCAGACGGCAACCAAACCTTGCGGTCAATAGCTTTTTGAAGTTGTTCGACGATGTGGAATCGCTCGTACAACGGCAACGATTCGTCGGACCGATCGAAGTACTCCACTCGGTCTGAGAGTTCAGGCGACACACTGTCGACATAATTTTTGACGTCTTGAAACAGC
>JAYWAI010000433.1:0-3424 GCA_043782545.1 Acidimicrobiia bacterium | reverse complement strand
CCGCCGCGGCGGTGGGCCGGTAAAAGAACATCAAGAAGATGCCGGTCACCGTCAAAATGATGAATAGGAAAAACGACAACCCGCCCAGGCACAGTGTGTAGCTCACCCGCACCGCGTGACGCTTTACCTTCACCGGGTGTAAGTGGTACAGCACCGAGTTCATGATGACGTACGAACGGTTACGCGGACTATCGGAGTAGCCCTTGCGGAAAATGGACCCGGGCCGAAAGATCGAAGTCCACGCTTGTGAACCCTGCACTTTGGCGGGCATTTCTTTCATCTTTTCAGCGATCGCTGGGCGTCCGCTATCAGTTGTGTTGGCCATGCTCTTGTGCCTTTCTTACAGCCGCAAGCCGTACGCGTAACCGTGGCTGTTGGTGCGTTGATGCGCGTCGCCTTCGCGGGAGGCAACACCAGTCTTCCCGAGAATAATGACGCCCGTCGGGCAACGATCGACGCAGAGCGCACACCGGGTGCACACGTCGTCATCGATGAGGAACAAAACGTGGTCACCTGGATCGGTGCCAGGAAGCTCTGTGTTTACCGCTTCAGCAATGGCATCGGGCGTCACCATGTGAATGCACTTCCACGGGCAAATATCGACGCAACCTTCGCACATGATGCACTCGGATTGGTCGATGTGAATGAACTGTTTGGGCTTGACCCGTTTGGCCAAATAGTCGTTGTCGACTTCTTGCAAGATGTATTGCGTCGAGAACTCTGGCAGCGGTGGGTTCGCATCGGTTTTCGCCATGGGCTACTCCTATGCCTCTGACCGCACGAGCGGCCGCCCGAAATCGCTCGCCGTAGCGACGACCTTCTTCTTGGTGCCACGCTTTTGCCAATAGCCCCACAGCATGACGTGCAGGACCAATTCGACGCCGTAAATCAACACCGCAACGATGTCTTTTACCGCCGCCTTGGGTAGCAAAATTTGCCCGAAACCTTTGATCGGGATCAACCCTTTGGCGCCAGTGAGGCCGAGCCACGGGTTGAAAAATTGGTCACTTCGCCAGTTGCGTACCGGGCTATCGGCGTAGGCCAACCATTGATGTGGCAACACGCCGTAGGCCACGAACATCAAGAAGAAAACAAATACCGCGCCAAGCATTGCTTCGCCCCACGTATGCGGCGTGCCGATCGGACGAAAACGGGCGTACACCGGGACAAGGGCGGCCATTCCAAATGTGGCAATAGCGGCAACAATCAATGCCATCATGGTCGGGGCACCTCTTTTCCGACGAAATACGTCGTCAACATGGGAGTTCTTTCGTGTTGCTGGTGGGCGTCAATTTGGTACTGCGAACGGTACTTCGTGAATTCACTCACAAGAGTAATTGGCGGACCACTCAAGGTTGTGATTAATGCCGCGGTTCTACCACGGCACCCCGCTTTCGGCGACATTTCACATCAACTTCGACTGTGCTTGGGTTGGGCGTCGCGCGCCGCCTACAGTACCGGGCATAAGAACGTCTCTTCGACGACGACTCTGGAGCCAGCGTTGACTGAAATTCCCGAATATCTTTTGAAGCGGTCCAAGGATCGGCGAGCTGGCCTGTCGTCAGGCGAGTCGTCCGGAGATGCGTCCGCACCAACCACATCTCAAGCCGTCGAGGCCGCACCCGTGGCCGCTGCCGCCGTTGTCGCTCAGGTCGTCGCGCCGGTAGTCAAGCCAGAACCGGCCTACATCAAAGCAGCCAAGACCCGCAGCCGAATTCCCATGTGGGCCATGCCTGTGGTGGCGCTGCTGCCATTGTGGGGCTTCATTTATGCGGTGACGCTTGAGGCAAAGCCTGCCGGCGCCACGGGCCCAATCGCCGAGGGTGCCGGTTTGTTTAAGACCAACTGCGCTGGGTGCCACGGGGCAGAAGGCGGCGGCGGCACCGGCCGTAAGTTGGCCGAAGGCGAAGTGAACCAAACATTCCTCGCTGCCGATGAGCAAATCGCATTTGTCACCGCCGGTTCCAAAGTCATCGACGGCAAGCCATACGGCAACCCCGATCGCCCTGGCGGCCCGCACGTTTCCGGTTCGTACAATAAGGGCCAATGGATGCCGAAATTTGACGGTGTTTTGACCAAAGAGCAAATCACCGCCATCGTTTGCTACGAGCGCATCGAGTGGTACGGCACGGTGAAACAGGACGACAAATTCGCCCCCTCGCCGGCGTATATCGCTGAATGTTCCGGCAAGAAACTCGTGGCCGCCCAGGGCGCTACCACAACGAAGAAGCCATAAGGCATGCCAGATAGCCGCCACGACGTGCTCGTGGTCGGTGGGGGGCCGGCAGGAGCAAGTACCGCATATTGGTTGGCCGAGGCCGGCCACGATGTGTGTTTTGTAGAACGTAAAACGTTTCCCCGTGACAAGACGTGTGGCGATGGTTTGACGCCCCGCGCCGTCAAGCAACTCAACGATATGGGCCTGGGCGAGAGACTGCTTGACTTCCACCGCTTCGACGGATTGCGTGCGGTGGCCCACGGAATCTCGCTGGAAATGAAGTGGCCAGACCACCCGATATACCCATCACACGGGTTTGTGGTGAAGCGTCGCGAACTCGACCAGATGGTGGCTGACAACGCCGTGAAATCAGGTGCCGTATTGCGTCAAGGGACCGAGGCGATTAACCCAATTGTGGAACGCGGTTTGGTGCGCGGCGCGATTGTGAAATCAAAAGCCAGTGGCGCCTACGAAGAAATTCGGGCGAAATATGTAGTCGTTGCCGATGGCGCTAATTCCCGCTTCGGACGGGCGCTGGGCACCACGCGCGATCGTTCGTACCCACAGGGCATGGCGATCCGTACGTACTACAAGAGTGACCGTCATGATGACCCGTTTATTGAGTCTGCGCTCGACGTGCGCGACCGTGAGGGCAAAAGCCTGCCCGGCTACGGCTGGATCTTCCCAGTCGGCGACGGCACCATCAACGTGGGCATCGGGTTGCTGTCGACGTTTCGCGATTGGAAGAGCGTCAACACGTCGCATTTGATGCGCGAGTTCGCGGCCACTGCGCCCGCGTACTGGGGCATCGACGCCGAGCATCCCGAGTGTGCCCCAACTGGTGGACGCCTACCCATGGCCGGCTCCGTGTCACCGAAAAGTGGTCCGACATTTTTGGTGGTCGGCGACGCCGCCGGCAGTGTCAACCCATTCAACGGCGAAGGTATTGACTATGCCTACGAGACGGGTCGGATGGCTGCCGACGTATTGTCAGAAGCGCTGTCGACATCAAACGCATCGGCGCTAACGCGTTACGAGCGCGAGGTCAATGCCGAATACGAGTTGTACTTCAAAGTGGCGCGACTGTTTACGAAAGTAATTGGCCAGCCTGTCGTGATGCGTGAGCTCACGAGGGTCGGTATGCAGTCCAAGAGCTTGATGGAGTGGGCGTTGGCCATCATGGCCAACCTGTTGCGGCCCGACGAA